>NZ_JAUBTF010000021.1:0-99222 GCF_036702355.1 Microcoleus sp. D3_18_C4 | reverse complement strand
GATGGAAATCCATGAGCTTAGCCTCTAGCATAAAGTTCCTTAATTATACAGTTTCCACCGCAAACCCAGAAGAGCCCCAATTACTGTGACTTTTTGGCCTCGATAAAAAGGTTTGACCGCATAGGCTCTAGTCCCTAGTTGGGAACGTGCATGACTTCTGCTTAAACAAGCGTAATACTCCAGTCTCATCTAAAAATACTAGATTTTCTGGGTTGATATGCTTGACTTTTTCCCAATACTCTAACCTTAACTTCATGACTCTTTCTGTGCCTGCTTGGCTACTCCTGACTGTTTTTTTTTACGATTTAATCCCAACTTCTGTAAGGCGTTACACATGGCTGTTCTACCCACCCAATTTCCCGTCTTTTCGGCAAATAACTCACACAATTCTAGTAAGGTTGCATCGGGATGTGCTGCCACTATTTCCCTCAAAGAAGCTGTGGAATTATTCAAATGACGGTATCTCGGTTTTCCCCTGGGTTTCGGCTGTAAATTCCCCTCTATTTTTTGTTGCTTGACCAGTTTTTGAAAAGAGCTTTTACTGACGGAAAATATCGCTGCTGTTTTTCTGATCGACAGCTTCTGATCTTGATGAGCTGCTACTATTTTTGTTCGCAAATCTACTGAATATGCTTTCATTGGTGTATTATTTTTAGTTGATTGTATTGTACCTCATAACATCCGGAAGTGCTGTAATTCAACTATTGATTTAGCATAGTAAGTAAGGAAGAACCAAACAAGCTACAAAACTCTATCTCCAAGAATATCCATTATTAGAACCCCGACTTCTTAAAGAAGCCGGGACTCTAGCTACTCTTACAAATTGCAACTCATATCCCCAGATAATTGACTGAAACGCGCATTTTCCCGATAGTCTACCGGACAATCAATCACGCAAGGGACATCTTGAGCCAGGGCTTCTTTCAGAATCGGAATAAAATCGGTTGCAGATTCCACTCGATAGCCTTTTAAACCCATACTTTCCGCAAATTTCACAAAGTCGGGATTGCCAAATTTGACGAAATCGGAATGACCAAAATAATCTTGCTGCTTCCATTCAATTAACCCGTAACCGCCGTCATTAAAGATCAGCGTCACAAAATTAGTACCGACTCGCAAAGCAGTTTCTAACTCTTGGCAATTCATCATAAAACCACCGTCGCCGGTGGCTGCTATTACTTTGCGATCGGGATAAACGAGTTTTGCAGCCACCGCACCGGGAATCGCAATTCCCATCGCCGCAAATCCGTTGGAAATCAAACAGGTATTCGGGCGATCGCAATGATAGTGCCGCGCGATCCACATTTTGTGAGCTCCCACATCAGAGATAAGAATATCTTCCGGGCCCAGGACTTGCCGCAAATCGTAAATGAGTTTTTGTGGCTTAATCGGGAAACCGTCGTCGGCTGCATATTGTTCGTAGCCAGCGCGAATATCAGCCCGCAATTGCTTAGCAAAAGGGTCTACTTTCTCCATGCGATCGGCACGCTGCAAAATTTCATTGAGGGAATCAGAAATATCTCCCACAACTTCTATAATAGGAATATAACTGCTGTCAATTTCTGCTGGCAGAGATCCAATGTGAATAATCGGAATTTTTCCTTCTGGATTCCACTTCTTCGGGGAATATTCAATCAAATCGTAGCCAACCGCAATCACTAAATCCGTTTCTTCAAAAGCACAGCTAATGTAATCGCGTTTTTGCAAGCCCGTCGTCCAAAGCGCCAAAGGGTGAGTGTAAGGAATTACACCTTTGCCCATGAAAGTATTAGCTACAGGAATATTCAATCGAGTAGCAAATTGTGTCAAAGCGTCGCTGGCGTTAGCGCGGATCGCGCCGTTTCCTACTAAAAGCAGAGGACTTTTTGCCTTGGAAATTGCCACAGCGGCTTTATTCAAGCTTTGGTAAGCGCCAAAAGTTTTTTCGCGGTTGTCTTTGGTGAGCGGCTGTCCTTCAGCAGGCATTGCTGCGATGTTTTCAGGTAAGTCAATGTGAACTGCTCCCGGCTTTTCACTTTGAGCTACTTTAAAGGCTTTGCGGACAATTTCTGCCGTCGTGCTGGGGCGAACAATTTGAGCATTCCACTTAGTAACTGGCGCAAACATGGCGACCAAATCTAAATATTGGTGCGATTCTATGTGCATTCTGTCTGTGCCGACTTGTCCGGTAATTGCTATTAAAGGAGCGCCGTCTAAGTTGGCGTCAGCAACTCCTGTCATTAAGTTAGTTGCGCCAGGGCCCAAGGTGGACAAGCAAACGCCGGCTTTGCCAGTGAGACGACCGTAAACGTCTGCCATGAAAGCGGCGCCTTGTTCGTGGCGAGTAGTAATAAATTTAATTGAAGAGTTTCTCAGGGCTTCTAAAACTTCTAAATTTTCTTCTCCAGGAAGTCCGAAGACGTATTCGACGCCTTCATTTTCTAAACATTTTACCAATAGTTGAGCTGTGTTCATTTCCGTTTCTCTCCTCGGTTAATGGTTTTTTTGTCTTTTTCAACCGATCGCCAAAATACTAAATGGGAATTTTTAACCGCAGGTAAACGCAGATAAACGCAGACTTATGTAGATTTGTGCGATCGGTTGATAGAGTGGGAGCTTATTTCACCCACACTGTTTTTATGTTAACAAATTCGTGCATTCCTTGGATGCTCAATTCGCGTCCGTAACCGGAGCGTTTGATGCCGCCAAAGGGCAATCTGGGGTCGGATTTTACTAAACCGTTGATGAATACCGCGCCGGCTTCTAGTTCGGAAATAAAGCGATCGCTCTCTGAGTTTACTGTAGTCCAAGCTGACGCACCCAAGCCAAAAGATGTGCTATTTGCCAGTTCGATCGCCTCATCGATGCCTGCAACCCTGAATACTAAAGCTACGGGCCCGAAAAATTCTTCTTGACGCGCCCCAGCATCCGGGGGAATATCTGCCACAATAGTTGGCAAGTAGAAATTGCCGGCATTCTCTGACAATGGGCGACCACCTGTCAGAAGTTTTGCTCCCGATTGGATGCAAGTTTGCACTTGATTGTCCAAGTCTTTGAGGATTGCCGGAGTAGCTAAAGGGCCGATATCGGTTTCGGGCAACATCGGATCGCCGACTTTTAATTGCTCGAATTTTTCGACAAATCCTGTGATAAATTCGTCGGCAATCTCTTCTGCTAAAATAAAGCGTTTGGCGGCGATGCAAGATTGACCGTTATTGAGCATCCGGGATGTCACAGCAGTTGATAAAGCTGCTGCTAAATCGGCGCTGGACATCACAATAAATGGGTCACTTCCTCCCAATTCCAGGACTACTTTTTTCAAATTTTTGCCCGCATTTGCTGCCAAACTTTCACCGGCTGGTTCGCTACCGGTGAGGGTTGCTGCTTTGATACGATCGTCCGCAACGATATCGGCTACTTTGTCGGCGCCGACTAACAAAGTTTGAAAAACTCCTTCGGGAAAGCCAGCAAGCGTAAAAATTTCTTCGATTTTCAAAGCGCACTGCGGCACGTTGGAAGCGTGTTTGAGCAAGCCAACATTGCCCGCCATCAGCGCCGGTGCCGCAAACCGAAAAACTTGCCAAAATGGGAAATTCCACGGCATAACGGCTAAAATAGCGCCCAGCGGTTGGTAGCGGACAAAGCTGCTGCTAGCGTCAGTGGTTGCCGGTACGTCTGCCATAAATTGAGCGGCATTTTTGGCGTAATAGCGGCAAACTAAGGCGCATTTTTCCACTTCGCCGATCGCAGATTTGAGCGTTTTGCCCATTTCCAAGGTCATCATTTCAGCGTAAATTTCGCGATCGCGCTCCAAGATGTCTGCAGCTTTCTGCATCCACAGGGCTCTCTGCTCAAACGGTAGTTGGCGGTATTTTTTAAAAGCTTGCTGTGCTAATTCCAGCTTAGCTTCTATTACCTCATCCGCGATCGGCTCGAAAGTTTTCAGCGTTTCTCCCGTTGCCGGGTTGATAGTAGCAATAGCCATTGTTTCATCTCCTGTGTGAAAAACACAAAACTCCCTGCTAGTTTTGAGCCGAGGCAGGGAGTTGTATCAAGGTATTACAAAATAGGAATTTACCAGCCACGTTTTCTTTCAGATGTTGCCAAGTTGCAACTGCCGCGATTTGTTTAAATTTCTCCTACTTTTAATTATAGTTCAGAGTCTCGAACGCAAATCTTAAGAAAATTTGTCTTTCTGAAATCACGCACAAATCTCAAGAACAGGCGACGCCGGCCTGTTCCATAAAAATTAAATGTTCTTCTGGGGCGGGACGCCCGCCCCAGACAGCTTGATTCACAATTAATGGTGCAAGATGGATTAAATATCTGATCGGGTGTCCCGCCCGCCTTGCATTCTCAAGAACAAGCCCGACGGCCTGTTCCACTAAACATTTCTCAATTCCTCTCCCTCAAACAGACTGTTCCTGGACGTAATCCTGCACGTAAGACTGATAGTAATACCTGCTGCCTTTATCGTTATTCGCTACCATTCCCAACAGCGGAATCCCCGCCATTTTTAAATCTTCAAAAGCCAACACCAGGGCCTCCCGCTGAGTTTGATGCAGCCCTACTACCAGCATCAATCCGTTAGTGTGAGCCGCCAACAAATTCGCATCCGCCAAACCTAAAAGCGGCGCAGTATCGTAAATAACTAAGTCAAAATGACTTGACAAAGCTGCCATTAAATGCTGCATTTTGCGGGAAGAAAGCACCTTTGTGGGATCGAGAGGAACCGGGCCGGAAGTTAACACAAACAAATTTTCATCGCGGGGCGATCGCAAAATCACCTTTTGCACATCTACATCATCAGCAATCACATTGTGCAAGCCTTGCCAATTCGGTAAACCCAGCATTTCGTGTACCTGCGGGCGCCGTAAATCCCCATCCACCAACAGCACTTGCTGGCCCATTGCAGCCGCCGCCCGCGCCAGATTTACTGCTACCGTAGACTTGCCGTCACCTACTTGACAAGAAGTAATTACGCAAGAATTGATCGGAGTTTCAACGTTTAGTAAGCGAATATTCGCATTGAGCGATCGAAAAGCTTCTTGAAAAGCATCCGTCGGCATCGGCGAAATTGCCACATCCACCGGGCTTGTCTCAGCAGGAGGAAGTCTCAAAATTTTATCGCTAGCAGGAATTACCCCCAACAAAGGCAGGCGAATCGACTGTTTGACATCCTCTGGAGTTTGGAACACCGTTTTATTTTTAAATCGTTCCGCCAACTGCGCCGCCAGCATACCGAACAGCAAACCAGCCAATCCCCCCAAAGCCAAATTCAAAGGCATAATCGGAGCAACAGCCCTCAAGTCGCCATTTTTGTAACGCGGAATTTCCGGCTTAGCAATAACTTCCCAAGCCACCTCTTTTTTGCCCACAGATTCAAGCTGCAAAGCTTGCTGTTTTGCCAGCAAACCATTCAGCGTATTGTTAGTTAAATCCAACTCGCGCTGCAAATCGGAATAGCGCCGCAAAATCACCGGGAATTTTTGAGAGTATTGATTCAACTGCTTAGCAGCTTGTTCCAAAACTTGATTCCGCACGCCCAGCACCTGAATTAAATTAGCAGTACCGATAAACTGCTCGATTAACTTAATCCGCACCGGATCTTGAAAAGCCAGCACTTGTGAATTTACCTTAGCCAAATCAGTTCCCAGAACTTGTTGGGCTTCTTTCTGCAACAAAGGAATCAGGTTCTTGCGCTGTTCTCGCAACAATTGCATTTGCGGGGTTTCGTCTGTAAACGTAGCCGAGTTAATCGCAATTTGCCCTTCTAATTGTTGCAATTGAGTCAGCATCCCTTGATAGCGGGGAGCTTGACTGAGAGCCGACGCCATCAGCGCTTGCTGCTGGTTCAGTCCAAGCTGATTTTGTAGATTAGAATAGAGCAATCTCTGCTGGTTTAACTGCGTTTGCGCGTCCAATCTTTGCGCTTGAAGTTGGCTGATTTGCTGCGAAAGCTGTTGGGTTTGAATTTGCGGATCGATGAAATTGTACTGCTGCCGCAATTTTTGAATTTCTGTTTGCAGAGCTTGTTGGCGCTTTCGCTGGTTGGGAATTTGCGATTTCACAAAATCCAGAGTCTGACTAATTTGAGTGGTGGTATCTTGCACGCTGTAGTTGCGGTAGCCTAGCGCAACTTTTTCCAAAACAAACTGAATTTTTTTCGGGTCATAATCCCGATATCTAACTTCGATAATCTTGGTATTTTTGAAGCGATTAATTGACAACCTAGTTTCCTGAGAAAACGGCAAATTATCTGCTTTTTGGTTCAAGAGGTAGTTGTAATTTATTTCCGGATACTTAGCCTGCAACTGTTTAATAATCGGCGACATTACTTGCGGACTTTGCAAAACTTGAATTTGGGATTCGTAGTCAAAACCGCCCTTTTCTTGCGTCGCCGGGGCCGCTGGTTGCAGTTTCAGCTCACCGGAGTAGATTTTGGCTAAAGTATTTTGCGTAACCGCTGGCTCTACTAATAATTGAAAGCGCCCTTCGTACTCGCTTTTTTGATTCAGTGTCCAGGCGAAAACTCCGGTAGTCACTGCAGCTGCTACACCGATGACTAAGATTGAGCGACTGCGGCAAACTTCCCAAAAACTTAACTCTTCTGCCTCGGTTTTGTTTCTGCCTAAAAATTGATCTTCTTCATAAAGCCCAGAAGACATTTTTTGCAGATCAGCGGTTTTTTTATGATTAAACAGTGCTACTTGAGATTGTTTCCCTGGTTTCATTGGATTTCTACAACTTATTAGTTTAAACGTCTGTATTGGTGGCGGATTTTCAGGAAATCGGTTGATTCCTCGATATTTCATTACCAAACCGCAATTTTTTTATAAAGCGGATTTCTGAGGTCTTAATGCTAGTCTCTTCAAATCACCGAAAAATATCGAATAACCGAAATATTCCTAACAGCGGGCTGAGAGGAGCGAGAGTTCCGCCTACATTATCAGAGAACGTAGCGCGGCCCGATCGCCTTACCATAATTACATCATTATTTTGCAGTTTGGGATTAGTTGCTTCATTGGCCGTTGCAGAAAAATCAACCTTAACAGTTAGCTGCGAAACGGTGCCGTTAGGATTGAGGCGAATTAAATTCACTGAATCCATTTCTGCCCGCGCTTTATTAAAACCTCCCGCTGCTACCAGCGCTTGATTTAAAGTAGTGTTGGGCAGCACCGCAATCGCTCCCGGTTTCACGACTTCTCCCACAATGTTCACCTTAATAGTATCCGGTGAAAAATTAGAATTAGCAACTTGTTCGTCTTGGGTTTCATCGAGGTTTTCGGCTTTGGGAACGATTACCGTATCTCCCTGTTGTAGCGCTAAATCTTGGGATACATCTCCCCCTTCCAAAAGTTGCCACAAATTCACATTAATAATTTGTTCTGTACCCGCCCGTGTCAGGCGGCGAACTTGTATTTGTCTGATATCAGCTACAGGCGTAATGCCGCCCGCCATTTTAATTGCCCTCGTTACAGTTTGCTGCAAAACATTTTCGCCGCCGTTGGTTTCGCTGGCAGCAAACAAACCAGAATTTTCACCCATTTCATTCTCTTGTACCCTACTTTGAGCCTCTTTTGCCAAAGTATAAGTACCGGGGCGAGTTACTTCGCCCACCACAGCAATATTAATTGGTTGAGTGCTTTGTCCGGTAATGTTAGCTACTGCTAAAGTCGGTGCTTCTTGGCGGTTGAGGCTAGTTACAGTGGGAATAAATATAGTATCGCCGTCGCGCAAAGTCATATCGGCCCGCAAATCGCCGTTTTGCAATAATTCCCACAAATCCACACTAATAATTTGTTCCGGTGCGTTGCGCTGGGGGCGGCGAATTTTGATTTGCCGCACGTCTGCTGACTGGGTAATTCCGCCGGCCATTCGCAGAGCCCGCGATATCGTTGGCATTTGAGTTCCCATTTGCTCTGCTGTGCCTCCGGGGCCTGCTGCTGAGGATATTGTATAGGCTCCGGGGCGGTTGATTTCGCCCGCGATCGCAATTTGCAAAGGACGCGGCGCCAGCAGTTTGAGGGTAATCCAAGGACGTTTAAGGTATTTGCCGTATTTGTCTTTAACAGCATTAGAAGCTTGTTCTAAGGTCATCCCGTACACCGAAACGCTGCCAATTAACGGCAAATTTAGGGAACCGTCGGCCTGTACTTGGTGTTGACCGTTGGGGCCGCTGTATTCCGGGACGTTGAAGATGTCCATTTGAATACGATCGCCCGCGCCTAAAGTGTAAACTTCCGATCGTACACTTGAAGGTTCACTTGCCGGCAATCCCGGCAATCCCGGCACTGCCGGTACCGGTACAGGAACAGGAGAACCCGCATCAGGAGGAGGAGGAGGAGGCATAAACTGGGCCGCCGCAGGAGATGAACCCACCGCCGCGAACACTGACACTGTTAAAAATTTGACCGTGAAACCTTTGACAGTATTGAATTTTGAATAGTTTTTGCTCGCCATCGCCTTTTGCCCCTATCCGCTTCCTACCCCGCCACCATCAAATGTAACCCAACTCTTCTAACTTGCTCAGAACTTTTTTAACACTCTCTTCCACACTTTCTCGCTCTGTGTAACAAATAATCTCAGGATTCAGCGGTTCTTCATAAGGATCGTCAATTCCCGTAAAACCCTTAATTTCTCCTGCTCTGGCCTTAGCGTATAGCCCCTTGACATCGCGACCTTCGCACACTTCTAACGGCGCTGTGACATATACTTCCACAAAATTGGGTTCCATTGCTCTAATTTCATCGCGAATTGCTCTGTATGGGCTAATAGCTGCTGTCATTGCCGCTACTCCATTGCGGCTCAGCAGGTGAGCTACAAATCCAATCCGCCGAATATTAGTATCTCGGTCTTCTTGGCTAAATCCCAAACCTTTTGACAAGTTGGTGCGAACGACATCTCCATCCAATATTTCAACTTTGCAACCTCTTGCCTTCAATTCGGGTTCGAGAGCTTTGGTGATAGTTGTCTTGCCGGAACCGCTCAGCCCGGTGAACCACAAAATAAAACCTTTTTCCATTTTCAGCCGTTAATTAGTAACTGGGAAATTATGAAGACGTAAAACTTTATAGATGCTGTTCCCTTTTTTCTATTATCGTTATTCGCGGTGTCATCTTGCCAATATTTGCGCGCCAAAAGTGAGAAATCAAAATTTGCGATCGCTCCTGCGGTCATTTAGTAACAAAATTGTGCACTCGCTGCATAATTCCCGATTTATTATTTGTCAAGTCTTTAGGCAGTAAAATTCAATTCGCGATCGCCAACGCCGAACATCTATCCGTAGCGCACTCATCACCTGACTGAGCCTTTGGCAATCTAAAATCTAAAATCTAAAATCTAAAATCCTATTCCCCATGTCCCCAACCTTAAAAGCAGATGTTTTAGTAGTCGGTGGTGGCACCGGCGGCACCGCTGCGGCCGTCCAAGCAGCCCGCCGAGGTGCCAAAACTATTTTAGTAAGCGAATTCCCCTGGCTGGGAGGAATGCTGACTTCCGCAGGCGTTTGTGCCCCCGATGGCAATGAATTAGCAGCTTTTCAAACCGGTTTGTGGGGCGCGTTTTTGCGGGAACTTAAGCAGCGACAGCCGGGAGGTTTGGATTGGGGCTGGGTAAGTTTTTTTACTTACGATCCCCGCACCGGTGCTGATATTTTCGCTGATTGGGTTAAATGTTTGCCGAACTTGCGCTGGGTTTCTGGACAAAAAGCTCAAGATGTGATGTATGAAGGAGATCGCATTTCTGGCGTTCAGTTTGCAGATTTTACGGTTTTGGCCAAAATCACTTTAGATGCAACGGAATTGGGAGATTTGCTGGTTTTAGCGGATGTTGGACACCGCTGGGGTTGGGAATTCCAAGCCGAGTGGGGAGAACCCAGCGCGCCGATCGCCTCTAATGATCTCACAGAGAGCTATTCGGTGCAAGCTCCGACTTGGGTGGCAATCATGCAAGATTTTGGTAAAGGTGCGCTTGCGCCAGAAATTCCCGCGCCACCTGTTGACAATCCCGATCGATTTATCGGTGCTTGGGACGGTTACACTCCTGAACAATTTCTTAATTACGGCCGGCTGCCAGGCGGATTGTTGATGATTAATTGGCCGATTCGAGGTAATGATTATGGTGAAGGGGTCGATCGACTAATTGCATCTGAAGCATCTCGACAAGAATTCCTGCAAGAAAGTCTGTGGCACACTCAAAGTTTCGCCCGCTTCATTCAAACGCAACTTGGCCGCCGCTACGGCTTAGCACAGAATATTTTCCCCATTTCAACGATCAAAAATCAACAAAATTCTTCCCTTCTTTCTTCCTTTGCCTTACATCCTTACTACCGAGAAAGTCGGCGCTTGCGAGGGATAAGTACAGTCACAGAACAAGATATTTTGCCTATTGTCGGTGGAAGAGTCGCGAAGTTGCCGATAAATTCTGAGGGTATTTGTGAAACAATTGCGATCGGCAACTATGCCAATGACCACCACTACCCCAGTGGCGACATTCCTCTGCAGCCAAAATCCATCCGCTGGGGCGGTCGCTGGACGGGAACTCCGTTTACCATTCCTTACAGCGCGCTAATTCCTGCGAGTACAGACGGTTTGCTAATCTGCGAAAAAAACATTTCCGTCTCCCACATCGCCAACGGTGCAACTCGCTTGCAACCGACGGTAATGAATATTGGACAGGCGGCGGGGATGGCGGCGGCTTTGTGCGCGGAATCTGGATGTCAGCCGCGGGAGTTGCCGGTGAGAGTTTTGCAGGAAGCTTTGCTGCAAGATTCCGAGGCGAGTGCGGCGGTTATTCCTTTATTTAATTTGACACGGGGGCGATCGGACTGGCTGGATTGGCAACGCTATTATCTCGATCGACCTGAAGCATATCCCGCCAGCGGCGAATGTCAGGAGTCAGTAGAGAAACAAAGCAGTCAAACAGCAAATACCCACAGCCAATTTTCGGGCATTTTCCGTCGCCTCGGCGAACAAGACTGGACACTAACGCTGACAAGCCCCGCATCTGCGGCCGGTCAAACTTGGCAACTCGTGACTTTGGACTCGGAAACCGACAGATTTTTACACAGTTGCGAAACCGAAAAGCCTCTGACAGTATGGGGCAAGCTGAATTCGGCAGGTGCTTGGCTGCTGGCGGGCTCAGTAGAATTGAAGAGGTAAGGTTTTTTGCAGAGATCCGAAAATTTCACAGAAATTTATCCTGATCGATCGGGGAGAGCCCGTATCAGTTAATAGACACTGACACGGATACTACCCATGCAAACTTACACACCAATTGCTTTACTGAGTCTTTTGGACGTGACTTTGAGCGCCACTGTCGTTCTAGTCTTGGAATCCCTCGTCGGACTGCTCCAAATTGCCACACATCCATACATTTTATCCGCCCAAACCGAACAAAGGGGCGATCGTTCTCCAGAAAGAGGCAGCGGACGCCGAGAGTTCATTGAGCCTAATCTTTACACTCATCAACTACAAGCATTTTAATGACATTGGACGAAAGCTATTTCCGTTATTGAGTTAGTTTCTGCCGCCCGTGTCGAGCGCTCAATCTGATTTCCTGGGATGCTAGTTTTTCAGGCTTCCAAGGCAACTGCATTTCTTGTTTACAGTCATTAGGCTCTTCTTTTATGTGAGTGATGATAGCATATAAACCTTAAACCGCCATCTATCGAGAGATTGAATCTCCTATTTGGCGGTTTTGTATATTATTGCAACCGTCTGGGTAGTGCAATTAGGAATTTTTTTATTAGTGAAGCTAGAGATTTTATTTATTCCCTTTTACATCGACTTATGACTGCTCTCATATATCAGATGGTACGCATCTAAAGTGTCTGTTGCTCCTGGAGGGCGAGAGGGTGAGAAAGGGAGAGGGAAAGATAATTTTCCGCTTTTTATACAAGGATTTTAGGAGACAATTTAAATGCACGATAGCTTAACTAAAGCCTGATTTATTCTTCCTTTTTCCTTCTTCTTCTTCCTTCTGATTCCTGATTGCTGATTCCTAATTCTATAGTTTGATAATTTCCGGGAAATTCATCCTGATAAACCTGGGTAAATGTCGTATCTCTAAATAGATACTGATACGAATACTACCCATGAAAACCTACACTGCAATTGCTTTACTGAGCCTGTTGGGCATTACCTTGAGTGCCAGCGCCGCTCAAGCTTTTGAATCTCCACTCCCCATCCTCGAAACTGGCACCGCCCAATATATGTTGTCAGCGCAAACTCAACAAAGGGGCGAGCGTGGTCCTGAGAGAAAGCGCATCCGCAGAAATTTTACTGAGCCTACTGTTTACACTCATCCGCTACAAGATTTCTAAGGGCATCGGACGCAAGTGATGACCACAAATGAGTTGCTTTGGGCCGTTCATTTGATCGCGCGATCGGATTTTCTGGGATTCTAGTTTTTAAGGTTAAGCGACAACTGCACTTTTTGTGGACAGTTCTGAGGAGATTATTTTTTGTGTGATAAATGTTAGCATATAAACGGGGAACCGCCATCTACCTAGAGATAGATTCTAGTATGTGGCGGTTTTGTATTGAAAACGCTTCAATTAAACAAGTACTAACCACAGGCCTCGGATCATCGGGGTTTTTCAACCAATATCCCTCGCCTTCCACGCCTTATTTTGGCGTTGCAGAATTTGAGGAGGATTATTGTGGGGTGTCCTGCCTGCTGTGAAAATACAGCGGACGGGCTACGAGATCCCATCCCACAAAACCATCAAAATCTTCCCGCAATTATGCAACAGCCTTATTTTAGTTGATCAAACCGGGTTTTGGCATCCATGACTATTCAAGAATTAGGGGATCGGAGTCGCCTCAAATTCCTGGGAGCGCAACAGTTATTTACGTTCTCCCCCCCACAGGTAGGGTTTAATTTTCAACCGCTGCACTATAATTAATTTGCGATAACTAACTTATATATAGGTAAACTGTCAGCGCAGAGGGTGCAGCAATCTACTTAAATTGGCCACCAATAAGAACCACTTATGCGGTGTGGATAGCCTTTAAGCCCATGCCCCTGTTACCTCAGGGAACTTAACTAACCTGAATATTAGGGTAGCTGGCAAGCTTTCCGGCGACAGTCGGCTATGCTTGATTCGGCGCTCTCGCAATAATTTAATGGAGGATGACAAAATGCCTCCAAATTTGGCTATTTCGGGGATAGTGATGAAAAATGACTCTTTGGATCTGGTCAAAAGCCTCAGCCCTAGTGCAATGGATCAGATCATGCTATATCTGGCGTTTAGCGCCATGAGAACCAGTGGGCACAGGCACGGGGCGTTTCTAGACGCGGCCGCAACGGCGGCTAAGTGTGCCATTTATATGACTTATATGGAGCAGGATAACAACCTGCGGATGACCGGACACTTGCATCACATTGAGCCTAAACGGGTGAAGGTGATTGTTGAGGAAGTCCGGGAAGCTCTGACTCAGGGAAAATTGCTGAAAATGTTGGGTTCCCAAGAACCTAGATATTTGATTCAGTTTCCTTATGTCTGGCTGGAACAGTATGGTTGGATGCCGGGACGCCCTCGCATTCCGGGAAACAATTTGACTGTAGATGAAAAAAAATATCTCGAAGGCAAGATTCCTCCGAATCCGCCAGACGCTCAACTGATCAATTCTTTTCAGTTTATGGAGTTGATCGAGTTTCTGCACAGGCGATCGCAAGAAGATATGTCTCCAGAAAGGCGAATGCCTTTGAGCGAGGCTCTAGCAGAACACATTAAGCGGCGCTTGATCTATTCTGGGACAGTAACTCGCATTGATTCTCCTTGGGGAATGCCGTTTTATGCCCTCAGCCGCGCTACTTACTCTCCGGCAGAGCAGGAAGAGCGGACATTTACTATGGTTGAGGATACGGCTAGATATTTCCGACTGATGAAGGATTGGGCGGAAAAACAACCGAAGGTGATGCGAATTATGGAGACTTTGGATATTCCGCCGGAACGGCTCGACCAAGCCCTTGAGGAATTAGATGAAATTATTCGCAATTGGGCCGATCGCTATCACAAACGGGGCGAACCGACGATGATTGTACAAATGGTTTTTGGGCCGCAAGACGACGCTTAGTTTTATTAACTATTAATCATTAGTCATGAGTTGATTGCTTGAGACTAATGACTAATGATTAATAGCTAATAGCCCTGGACGGCGCAACCGGCTTTTTTTCCAAAAATACTGCGTTAATCGTTTGAATTCTCGTAAAAAACCCGGTTTATTGGGTCGCGAATGCGTCCAAGATTAACTAAGCTAAAAAAGCTCTCCAGGTCGCCGCTAAAATAATCGCTGCGATCGCTCCTATGAGTGTATTGAAAAAATTTACCACCTCGTTCGTCAGCCACTCAAACTTTGATTGCACCGTCGCCCCCATCACGCTCTCGATGTTCGTGGCAATAAAAGCTGCCATAACACAAAAAACAATTCCTGTCAAGTCTATTAAACCGACGGCCCAACTTAAAAGCGCAATCAAAATTGAGCCGACAATACCCGCGATCGTTCCTTCCAAACTTACGGCCCCTTCCGTACCTCTAGGTACAGGCTGCAAGCTGGTAATCAAAAAAGTCCGCTTGCCGTAAGCTTTGCCGATTTCGCTAGCGCAGGTATCCGAAAGTTTGGTGCAAAAACTCGCCGCGTAACCCAGCAATAACAGGGAAATAGCATTTTGTGGCACAGACATTTTGCCTGTCTCTCCTAAAATAGATAATCCCAAAACTGCCACAGCGCAAAGAGTAGCGGTTAAAGCTGAACCCCAGACATTTTCTGGGCCTCTGGCGCCTGAACGCTTTTCGGCTATGCCTTCTGCTTCTTTTTGGGCTTTGCCGATGCGGGTAACTCCCGATCCGACAAGAAAGTAAAACATCACCACAGCATAGCCTTGCCATCCCAAACAGCCCCAGATGAGGACGCCCAATACCCAGCCGTGAAATTGGCCAGCGGGAGTGAGCAATTTTTTAGGAGCAATGGTGGCGATCGCGAGTAAAACTGTATTTAGGGCGATCGCCAGCAACCAAGGATTAGACCAAGATAAATAATTAAAGAACAATTCTGAATTCTGCATTGAGTACCTCCATGAACCAAGTCTTATTTCATCTTGCCTTCCCCGTGACCGATATTGCCCAAACCAAAGCGTTCTATGTAGACGGGCTGGGCTGCGAACTAGGTCGCGAATCGCCTAATTCTGCGATTATGGGTTTGTGTGGCCACCAAATTGTCGCCCACGTCAGCCACGAACCTTTGACGCCTCAGCGAGGCATCTATCCCCGGCATTTTGGGTTAATTTTTACTTCCGAAGCTGACTGGGAAGCGTTGCTAGAAAAAGCCCAGCAAAACAACTTAAATTTCTATCAAGAACCGAGACGGCGATTTGTCGGTTTGCCTACAGAACACCGTACTTTTTTCTTAGAAGACCCTTTCCACAATATACTTGAGTTCAAGTATTATTCTGAAGCGGAAGCAATTTTTGGTCGCAGCGAATACGCTGAAGTTGGGGATGCTGTTTGATATCTAGTCCGGTAGCGATTTGCCTCCTGTGGGGACAGGTTTACCAGATTGTTGGTTTTAGGCAATTATTGTAGGTGAACCTACAAAATTTGACATTATACAAGAATGAATCAAACGGTCAATCATGAACTTTCAAGGGTTCTGAAAGTGCTTCAGCGACCGCTTTTAAACTGCTGGAATGCCACGCCATCATGGCATGGGCGAATACGGACAATTTTACTTCTTTGGCAGCAGATATTTGGGAACTAGAAGCGGGTACGATGATAAAATCCCAATCTGTCCAAATCGAAGTAAAATTGAGATTTTCCAACAAAGCAGTATCTCGATTTAAATCTTCTAAAAAAGCACTGCCAGGACGCATTTGGATGCAGCCTTTTCCCCAGAGAGTGTAAGCCATCCAAGTACCGCTGTGAGGAGAAGATATGGCAATAAAGCGCTGCACTCGGTTAATGCCGCCTAACCTTTGCAGGTAGTAGCGAGTTACTAAACCGCCCATGCTCAATCCTACTATATCTAAATGCTGTTCTGGCGCAAAGGTTTTGTCTATATAATCTGCTATTTGTTGGGCTAATTCGTCTATGCTGGCGTTGCCCCAATGGGGTGAGAGATTGAGGGTGTAGACTGACCATCCCAGTTTGGTCAGGTAGGCAGACATTTTGTGAAAAATTCCCGATTTTCTGAAAATTCCGTGAATTAGCAAGACGGGGTTGCGGCTGAAATTGCTATTCATTTTTAAGTGGGAATTTTATTTTCTATAGGTGCTTTGAGTTCTTCAACTATTGCGTTAATACTTAGGGGTTCTGTCACCATTTGGCGGTGCAGCAAAACGTTGACTTTAACTTCTTTACCTACTGGCATTTGGGAGCTGTTCGCCGGTACAATCATTATGTCAAATGGCGTCCACATTGATGTAAAGTTTATGCGTTTGAGCATTGTCACATCTTGATTCAAATCGCGCAGCAAGCGACTATCGGGGCGCATATCCAGGTATCCTGGTAGGCGTAGGGAATAGGCGGTGAGGGTGCCGTGGTGGGGGGAAGATAGGGTGATGAAACGCTGTACGCGGTTGATTCCTCCGAGTCGCTGGACGTAGTAGCGACTGACTATGCCGCCCATGCTGTAGCCTACTATGTCTAAAGGCTGTTCTGGATCGAAGGTTTCAGAGATGTAGTCTGCGAGTTGCTTGGCCAGTAAGTCGAGGCTGAGGCTGCCGTCGTTGGGGGTGAGGTTGAGGCTGTGGACTGACCATCCGAGTTCGGTGAGGCGGGCGGACATTTTGCTGAAAATCATCTTTGTGTCCCAGATGCCGTGTAGGAGGATGACGGGATTGCGATCGAGCGAACTGTTCATTTGAAAAGAAAATTGCTTGGTGATTAAAGCATAAATCACTCCCCTAGGGAGTTTTACCCGTACTAGGACAGCTAGCGAATCGGATCGAGGTACGATCGACAATGAGTGGGAATCCCTAACAAATTCTGAGATACTTTGTAAATAAGTGCAAAGCACTGTGAGTATTCATACCTAAAATTTGCTTTGATGAGCGAGCTTAGATATAGCCAAATGTAAATTTTGATGAATAAATGTAGACAAAGGTTGCCATTGCTCGTAATCTAACTTTGTTGACAAGCTTGTACAAATTTCTCTAAAAGAACAAAAGGAGTAAGTCTAATGTTTGGTTTTATCAAAAATTTCTTCGGCGGTATTTTCGGCTTTTTTGCCAGACTGTTGGGCTTGAAAAAGTCTGAATATTTCCTAGATTTGGGCGAATCGGGAGCGAAGGAACCAGCAAAAGTTGCGCCTGCGAAGGCTGAGCCTGTTGCGATCGCACCGGCAAAAGCTGAGTCTGTTAAGTCTGAGAAGTCTGAACCAGCTAAAAAGGCTAAGGTAGAGAAAAAGTCGAAGAAAGAAAACGAACCAGTCGCTAGCGTTCCTGCTAATAATGCAGAACCCGCGAAGGTACCGGCAGCGGCAGCAACTAACGGAAAAGTGCCGAGTCAAGCTGAACCTATTCGGACTTTTGCTCCTAATAATTTAATGCCGACACCAAATGGAAGCCGTCGGACCCCTGGCCCCAGCATGAACAATTTCCGGGAAATGGCCCGTCAGGTGAAAACGAAGTAGGAAATTGGGAATTGATAATAGGGAATTGGGCATTGGATGATTCCCAATGCTGACGTTAACAAATTAAAAATGGGATTCCTCATTTTTAAGTTTAACTATTTGTTCTATTCCCTATTTTCTTGGTTTCTGAGGAAAGCTAATCCGCTGTATAGCTGAAAAGCTGAGTCCCAAGGAGTTTCGGATTTGCGCTCGACTTCTATATGAGATTCGATTTTGCTCAACATATTAGTGTAATCGAGCACTGTCTCGGCAAAGGGCGTAAATTCTGACCAAACTGTAACGTCAAGCTGGCGATCGAATATTTCCAGTAAGTTATTCCAGTTAATTCTGGTGGTACTTTGAGGAATTTGTGGAGAGTTTTTGACTCTCGATGTTTTGTTTTTCTGGTTCGGTGAAGTGGGGAGCTCGGCTGAAGCTTTGGTGAAGTCAACTCCTTGTTGAAATTCGTAACTTTGGTCGCAAATTCGCAGAATGCAGTTTCTGCTGGGAATGTGTAAGTCACAGATTTGAGCGTAATCTTGCCTGATTTCTCTGTGGCGAAATTGCTCCTTTCTTCGGTTGGGGGAGTAGTCCATGACTTCGATGAACATCGGCAACAAGCCTTCTACTCTTTGGGTAACTTCTGACCAGCTAAATTCGATCGCACCGAGTCGATCGAGTTTATCTTTACAAACAACGGCTGGGGAAGAGAGAGACTGGAAGTGTTGCACTCGGAAGATTTGGATTTTTTGAATATCGCTTAGGGTTGCCCAAAATACGGGAATGCCGGCTTTGAGGATTTCTTGGCCGTAAATTCGGAGTTCGGCGATGGGGCCAGTTTTGTAGAGTCTCCAGCCGCGGCTTTGGATTTGCATCCGGGTTGTGTAGGCGTCGATTTTAAAGATTCTGCTGATATTTTGAATGGCGGCGGGTTTGTTTTCGGGACTCACGGGTTCGAGGATAAGGAGTCCGGGTTCGAGGTTGCTGGGGTCGTTTTTGGCGGTTTCTATGGCTTGTTGGCGAAGGTTTTGTTGTGCGCTTTCAACCCGTTGAATAGCTTGGCGGGTCTGGGAGACGATTTTGGGGTTGGTGATGTCGCGGAGTATTTGTTTATAGGTTGTTTGGGCTTTTTCGAGGTTGTTGGTGAGTTCGTAGTAGCGGGCGATATAGTATTGTACCCACGGATTTTCGGGGGAGTCTTTTTGTAGTTTTTTGATGAGTTGGGCAGCTTGTTTGTAGTCTTTACCCTCTAGGGCGGCGGCTATTTGGTTGATGTCTGTCATGGCGATTGGGGGAATGGCGTTGTTTCTATCTTGGCTGATGTTTGGTTGGTTCCGCCACTGGTTAACAATTTTTGCTGTTGTGTTAACTTATAGATATGATATGAAACTATGACAATTATTGAAAAAATACGGGTCAAATTTGTAAAAAATGATTTTGAGCTTTCACAACACGCAGTAAACCAAAGCATAGTTCGCCGTATCAGGGTACAAGAACTCCGGGAAGCAATAATGGTTGGTGAAGTTATTGAAGAGTATCCCGATGACAAATATGGCCCAAGCTGTTTGATTTTCGGCTTCACCCTTGCCAATAAACCTGTGCACGTTCAGTGCAGTTATCCATCTCGTCCTTTGGTACAAATCATTACTTTATACGAACCAGATCCGAAAATTTGGATTGATTTTAAGTGAAGGATAAATCAAAATGAACAATGACATCTGGAAAGAAACAATGGTGGAACAAAAAGTAAATTATACCCTTGAAATCAATGGTAAGTTTATTATTATTGAAAATGTTCCTGCTAGAGTGTGTTTGGAAACGGGAGAGCGTTTTTTTTCGCCGGAAACTGTGGAACAGTTACAGAAAATGATTGGGGAAGATAGAAAGCCTATTAGGGTAGTTGAAACACCTGTGTTTGAGTTTGCCTAGCGGTTGGTTTAGATTTAGTTATAAGTGGTTGGAATTAATGCTTAAGGTGTAGGAACCTTTGCTTGTACGATCGCCTCCTTTAACAACTATTTTATAAGTGCCGTTACTAGGCAATTTTACGGTGAGTTGAGACTCTCGGCGATTCTGGGAGTTACCTGTTGTTTGGGCAATATTTTTGCCGCTGGTGTCCAACAGTGTTATGTTGTGGTCGAATGCTCTGCTTTTGAGGTCGATCGTAATAGATTGACCTGCCCGTCCTTGAAATGTGTGTTCGCGGGATTCGCCGTCTGTGAGGGTTCCCCGCTGCTGTAGGAGGGAAAGGGAGGTGAGTTTTGGGCGATCGACATTGCTCAATTCTAAGCCGTAATTTGTCATGGGTACATCGAGGCCATTTCCTTCTCTGACTACGATGATAAAACCTGTTTTGTTGTTGATATCTCGGACTATTTTGTCAATAAAATTGGCTTGTATTTTTTGTTCATTTATAGGTTTTGGTTGATTAAAATTTGGTTTCGATATACAGAGAAGTACGCCTCCATCTTGATAGCGGGCGGCGTAGAACCAATAGTTTTGACCGTTAGTTGTAAATTCGTTTCTGCTAAAGATAGTGAATCTTTCAAGTTGCGGTAATTGCTGATTGCGCTGGCAATTTTTATCGATGTAGATTTGGTTGGCTGATGGCTGTTGCTGGGCAAAAACTGCTGGTACGGTAGTGGTTACAATTGCTGAGATGACGCTGAGAGTGAGGGTGAAGGGCGATCGGCTTTTCATAAATACTTGTTTCTATTTATTGTTGTCAGGTGCTGTACGGTATACTTCCTATTTTATCTCTGTTTTAAATACTGTTCTAGTTCCCCAGTGCGCTGTTTAGTCATGCGATCCAAACATTCATTTAGGAAACCTCCATAACCAGTACCGCCACGACTTTTATAAACTTCAAATTCACAGGTTTTATCTCTTAACTGAATCCACCCTAATTGTGCTTCGGAAAGTAGCGATCGCTCTTCGCCACTCAATTGGGAAATCAGTTGTTTGTAAACCTCGTTCAGTCGTTGATCCGAGGCTTCATACCTCAACCGAATACAAGTTCTGACTTGTGCATCTCCTTGGGGGCGATCGCAATTAATTTGTTGAGCAATGGGAAAACTCGGAGATTGTGCAGAAACTGATGTGATACCGAAAATTGCCAAAAGCGCGCTCGACCAAAAGAGCGATCGACCTTTCCTCAACTCTATTTTCATTCCCCCTCAACCCACCTCTCTGATAAATTCTTTGTTATTTGTTGATATTAGCACTTCTCAAATGCCGCGCCAACTAAAGATAAAGCCACAATCGGTGCTGTCACCGCTCTTAAAATTCTACTACCCAAAGAAACAGCTTCAAAGCCCAATTCGATCGCTCTTTTAACCTCACCCTCAGTCCATCCACCCTCCGGGCCAATAGCTATGACAATCGATAATTCTCCCCCATCTTGCTCCCCCCTTATTAAGGGCGATTGGGGGGGAGCGAAACCCGTCGCTCCATCTTGCTCCCCCCTTAACAAGGGGGGCTGGGGGGGTTCTAAACCCTTCAAACAATCCCACAAATGCCGATTGTCTCCGCGAGCAACACAAATATATCGATATTTTTGACCGCAATCTTTCATAGCAACATCAAACGAAACAGGCTCTAAAATCGTCGGCACAATTTGACGTTCCGACTGTTCCGCCGCCTCCGCAGCAATCCTTCTCCACCGATCGACTTTTTGATCACTGGGTTTGAGCAAAGTTCGATCGCTAGTCATCGGCACAATACTTGCCACACCCAACTCCGTCGCTTGTCTCACAACCTCGTCAAAGCCGTTTCCTTTGGGCAATGCCGCCATCAAAGTAACTTCCACGGGTAGCTCCCTGTTCACAGCAATCTCCTCTGCTATGGAGGCAAATAACCCGGTTTCCCGTACTTCTAGGACTGCTAACCACCAATGTCCCCGTCCGTCCATCGCAATAAATCGATCGCCTGCTTGCAAACGTAGCACTCGATTTAAATAATGCTGCTGTTCTCTGGTTAAGTCGATTTGGCGATCGCAAATTTGAGCGGCAGTAATGGCTAATCTTTGTAATTGAGGCATTGAATTTGGGATTGTTCGTTTTCTATTAGAGATTTTTTTTATTTAACCGCAGAGAACGCAGAGAGCGCAGAGGAAGAGAGGAAGAAAAGAGATAGACAGCCGGGGTTTCAACCGATCAAAAACAATAAAGGCAGAGCATCTACAACCGGAATTATCTTACAAATTCGAGTTTTTTTCTGCAAATGCTCTGCCTTTATATTACTTTTGCCAGAAGTCTATTGAATACAATCGAAAATCACAAAGCGAAAATCGAAAATCGGCTTATGCTTCCTCCTTAATCTTCTTTAAATAAGTGGAAATCGCTTCTGTAGCTAGCTGCGTGATTGGCTTGCCCTGACGGGCTGCTTCTTCCTTGAGCTCGTTGTAGATTTCATCGCGGACGCTAATTCGACGGCGGACTTTGCCGCCGCCAGCAGTGGCAGTCTCGTTTTCATCGCCGTTACTAGACGTAACTTCTAATTCATTAATCTCAGTTGTCATCGAGTCAGCAGATTGGTAGTTGGTTACAAATTGACGGATAGATTCTAACCCGACGCGATCGCAAAAATTGCCAAAACTCTCGCTCAGTTGCCGTTTTTGCTTGAAATAAACAAAAATCGGCTCCAGAAAAGCTTCAAAATCCTTGACGTGCAGCTTTTCCTCAATTGGTTTTGCCAGCCGCGTTTGGTCGGGAGAACCGCCCAGCCAAATCTGGTAGGATTCCGGCGAACTCCCGACAAACCCCAATTCTGCCATATAAGGGCGGGCGCATCCATTTGGGCAACCAGTCATCCGCACCACCAAATGCTCGTCTTGCAAGCCAACTTTGGTCAAAAGTGCCCGAATCCGCTCTAAAATGCTCGGCATCACGCGCTCAGACTCGGTAATCGCCAGCCCGCAAGTCGGCATTGCCGGACACGCCATCCCATAGCGCACCAATGGGTCGATCGCAGTTTCTCGCTGAATGCCACATCGATCGAGTATTCCCTGAATTTCTGCTTTAATATCCGGCGAAATATCGTAAATCAGCACGTTTTGGTGTGGCGTCGCCAGTATCGGCAAGTTGTACTTCTGCACAATTTCCCGCAAAGCTGTTTTTAGCTGAAATGAACCTTCATCCTTGATCCGGCCATTATCCACGGAAATGCCGACAAACAGTTTACCGTCTCCTTGTTCGTGCCAGCCCAAGAAATCAAAATACTTCCATTCAGGCAGCGGTTTAAAGGCTTCTAGCGGCTTGCCAAAATATTCGGCTACTTTTTCGCGGAACCACTGTACGCCTTTGTCGTTAATCAGGTACTTTAGTCGCGCGTGCCGTCTGTCTGTGCGATCGCCAAAATCTCTTTGCGTTGCTACAATTGCCTTGACCAAATCGTAAACATCATCCTTGGCAACATAGCAAATCTCATCAGCAACCCGCGCAAAAGTCTCTTCTTTGTTGTGAGTACGGCCCAAACCGCCGCCAGCAAACACATCAAAACCTTGCAAGTCGCCAGCTTTATTGGTAATTACCACCAAGCTCAAATCCTGAGAGTACAAGTCAATTGAATTGTCTCCCGGCACGGTAACGGAGCACTTGAACTTGCGCGGCATATAATGGCTGCCGTAAATCGGTTCTTCTTTGTCGTCGCTAAAGATTGTGCCGTTGGCGTTTTTCTGTCTCGCGGCCTTGACTGCGGGGTCTTCCTCAGCCGAAACAGCTTTTTCGCCATCCAACCAAAGTTCATAATAAGCACCGGTTTGCGGTGTCAGCAAATCGGCGACATTGTTAGCGTATTGCAGCGCATACTGGTATTCTGGGCGATTTTTGTACGGTGCTGGAGGTGCCATGATGTTGCGGTTCAAGTCGCCGCAAGCTCCCAAGGTTGACCCCATATTTTTAATAATTGAGGAAAACACTGCTTTAAGATTTTTTTTCAACACGCCGTGAAGTTGGAAACCTTGGCGCGTTGTGACGCGGAGCGTGTGGTTGCCGTATTCTTCAGATAGCTTGTCTAAAGCTAGGTATAATTGCGGCGGAGTGAACCCGCCGGGATTGCGGGTGCGGAGCATGAACTGATAGTCTTTTTCTTGTCCTTTAACTCGATTGTCGCGGTTGTCTTGCTGGTACGAGCCGTGAAATTTGAGAATCTGAAGCCCCTCTTCGGTGAAGTGGGTAGTTTCTTGTAACAGTTCAGTCGCAACGGGTTCTCGTAAATAGTTGCTGCGTTCTTTGAGACCTTCTGATTTAGAGGGCTTGCGCGCAACTGGGGTTGAAGTGGAAGATGTGATCATGGGAATGTATAGTGCCAGTTATAATTAGATACAGCCGATCGAATATTTCTTGAAATTTTGACACTTGACAAATTTGCACTTGACAAATCTCCTCAGAAATGCTGTGTCGGATATGTTGACAACTCGGTTAACAAGTCAGTTAACAAGTAAGTTAATAACGGTAATCCGGTAGGAATTCTGATGTTGTTCAATTGTAACACGATCGAGCCCGGCCTGAAAAATTGTAATTAAGAGTTTATACTTTCGATCGCTTAACTGCACGAAATTTTACAAATAATTAACCTCAACCTTTGAAACTATGTCACTGTATGACGAAGACACCTTTGTGGTGTTAGAAACAAACCAGCCAGAGCAGTTTTTGACTGCGGCGGAACTGTTAGAAAAGCTGAAAGCCGTGTTAACCGAGGAACACGAAGATTTGCCGCAGGACTTGCATAAAATATCTGGCGTGGAAGCTCAAGCCAAGTATTTAATTGATACTTATTGTGAATTAGATGTCGGGCAGGGAAAATATTTGCAGTGGTATGCAGTGCGCTTGGAAAAGTAATTTTAGGGATGGGGAATTGGTAATACAGTTAGCCGTTAGCAGTTAACATTCAACAATTCTCCAATCTAAAATCCAAAATCTAAAATCTAAAATCGGTTAATCTTCTAACTGTTGAACCGAGGATACTTCTACTGCGGTAACATCGATCGTACCGGGCGGTGTCAAGCGACTAAAATGACCTTCCTCTATTTTCAGAGGTTCGCCGCAGTTGGCACACTGAAACTGAGTTTGATTTAAAGCTGTAAATTCGTATTGACAAACTGGACAATTGTCCTCAATTAAATTGCGTTTCAGCCACCACTGAAGCACGAAAAATGCGACCACAGGCGTCAGCAACAAAAAAGCTACTACAATCAACAGTGATTTAACTATCCAACCCAAACCAATAGACACCAACAAACACGCGATGCCCAGCAGTATCAGCCAATTACTAATACGGGGTAGCTTGAAAGATATTTTGGGGCTGCCTTGGTTCACGGTGGTCTCCTTGGGTGTCTTTGCAGGTAGGCATAACTCTATCCTACTCAGAAATTCAGGCGGTCGATCGAGTTAATTTTCCCATTGTACACCCAGAAACCGCTCTCTACGGCATAAGCTTATCTGAGTCAGAGGATTAAAAACCTCCTTGTAAGGATTGACAAAGGGATTCAAAACTAAATCTTGCCAGGGTTTGTTCCCTCAACCAGTCGCGATCGCACCTTTTATCCTCCCCTCGCAGCATTTCCACACAAGCAACCGCAACTGCTGCCGAATCTCGGTGAGGAACTCGCCATCCCAGTTTACCATCTTGCAGCGGATCGGCAGACCCGTCCGCGTCTCCCGCCAGCACGGGTACTCCGCAAGCCAGCGCTTCCAAATAAACTATACCGAAGCCTTCCTGGGAGGGCATTACATAAGCATCGGCTAACTGGTAATGTGCTGCTAAATTTTCTGTCGGTACAAAACCCGCAAATATTACTCTTTCGGTAACTCCCAAATCTTCAGCAAGTTTGGCTAATCTAGATCGATCGTCTCCGCGTCCAATAACTAAGTATTTCACATTCGGAAAAGTTTCGGCTATTTGCGGCAAAGCTTGAATGGTGACATCGACGCCTTTGTAAATATCTGTCGATCGCAATCTGGCTACAGTCATCAATATTTTAGCACCAACCAAATTGTACTGCTCTAATAAATCCTGTGGCTTCGGCCCAGTGGTAAATATATTTTCATCTACAGTACAAGGCACTATTTGGAATTTTTCGGGATTTAAGTTGTTAATTTCGCAAGTACGCGCGGCGAAGCTATCCCGTAGGGAATCGCGCGTGTACCTGCTAATAGTCCAAATACTCTCAGCTTGTCTCATTGCTGTTTGATATTTGGGATCAAGCGGTTCCCAAACTTCCTTGCCATAAGTTAAAATTGTGTAGGGAATTCGCAGGGGCTGGCATAAAGTTTGAATTAGCGGTGCGAGTTTGATGTGACCGCAAAAAACCCGCTGTGGTCGTTTTTGCAGCAAGCGAGTTAGTAATACTGTAGCAAATTTAAGACGGCCCAACCAGGGATTCTCGGTTTTGAGGTAATAAAATTTCAGATTTTTTGATTCGTAAGGATTGTTGCAGTCTGGGGAATCTCGCAACAGCAACACTTCAGCTTGTGGCGGCGAATTTGTCCCTGCGGTTATGGACAGGTAAGCTTTGAGAATGTCTTGAACGTAGGATTGAATGCCGCCTTCGCTGGCAAATATTTCTAGGAAACAGAATAGGTGATTGGCCGATCGCATCTCAGATTTACCCATTGACAGCGCAGACAATTATTGCATTATAGTGATTGTGTCCAAAAGGGCGATCGGCATTATCTAGAGCTTCTAAACCCTGTCCTGATGACTGTAATTGCAGGTTTTACAGGCACATATATGACTCGCCTACTCTCACCGTTAGTTTTGAGCGGCGCTCTGCTTTCTAACTAGGGCTTTTTAACGGGCTGCATGGGTGAGCGCGAAGCTTTGCTTTCAGTTTACTATGAGCTACCCTTGTTAACTGTAAACTTAATGATTTTTTACAATATCCTACCCCAAGCAAAATTTAAGATTTATTGAGTTGGCGCGGCGCGTCCGACCAGACCGAGGATTAGCATATCGGTGCCGATTGAGGCGATCGCATCTTTAGTTTTTGGTAAAAGTATGGTCTATCCAAAGATAGATAGCGAGGCTGTTTTTAACTGTTATCATCAGCAAACATAGAGAGTTAAATTCAATATGACTCGACCAGGTTTTAAAAGCAATTTCTGAAATATTTTGTTGAAAATATTCTCCTAAAATTTTCTCACGAGGGAAAAATTTTAATGCTCATAAAGCATTTAAAAAATTCAAGCATCGTTGATTTCTGGAGCAGGGAGGAGCGATACTGGATATTCGTATCTTTTCTGTTTCCCAAAGCAGTCTAACGAGCCGAGCCAGAAAGTTTTACGAGCCGAAAAAAAACAAGGTATCGTACAATAATGTACGAAGAAAAGCAGAACCCCTAAAACATTAAGTATTCGAGCTTAAACCTGACCAAAGCTAATGTTAGGTTGGCAATGTCATATTTACGAGTGACTCTCTCAAAACGAGAATTCATTGGAGTTTGAGGTGAAACGAGTAACGATCGCACTCAGTCTTTTTAGTCTACTCAGCAGCGCTCTGGCAAGTTGCACCGCCACTTCCCAGAACGCTCAAAACAGCATACAACCCAGCAACTCCGAACTTTCATCAGTTGCTGTAGCAGTCCGTGACCTCGGCAATCCATTCTTCGTACAAGTTGGCAAGGGCGCTGAGGCCGCAGCCAAGAAAATCGGCGGTGCAAACGTGAGGACAACTCTCGTTTCCAGCGGCGACGATTTAAATCAGCAATTTAATCAAATCGAAAACTTTATTGCCTCTAATGTCAGCATGATTGTACTCAATGCTGCTGACACCAAAGGCATTGCACCCGCTGTCGAAAAAGCCAAGCAAGCCGGAATTCCGATAATTGCAGTTGATACCGCCGCCGAGGGAGGCGTGGATGCCACAGTTACTTCAAATAACGTGCAAGCTGGCGAAGTAAGCTGTCAATATATAGCCGATCGCTTGAAAGGAAAAGGCAGCGTTGTGATTATCAACGGGCCTCCCGTCGCTTCAGTCGTCGAGCGAGTTCAGGGGTGCCAAAGGGTCTTCTCCAAATATCCCAATCTCAAGGTTCTTTCCAAAGATCAGAACGCTGAAGGCAGCCGCGATGGCGGGTTAAGAGTGATGAGCGATTTGCTTACTTCTTTCCCCAAAATAGATGCTGTTTTTGCAATTAATGACCCCTGTGCCATTGGTGCAGAATTAGCAGCAAAACAAGCACAAAGAAGCGAGTTCTTTATTGTGGGAGTCGATGGTGCACCTGAAGCTTTAGATGCGCTCAAACAGAACAACAGTCTCTTTGTGGCTACAGCAGCTCAAGATCCATTTCGCATGGCAGCCAAGGCCGTTGAAGTCGGTAACGACATTCTCAAAGGAAAAAAGCCAGCCAATCCAAACATTCTGATTCCAGTCGCGCTGATTACTCGCGAAAACGTCAATCAACATAAAGGCTGGACCAGCGAGTGACCTTCTTCGTGTCAAGTTAAGACTAAAACCCTTGAGGAATCCCGTTTTTCCCCGAGTCTAGATCCCCCTAAATCCCCCTTAAGAAGGGGGACTTTGAGAAGAATCTTCTCCCCCACTTCTTAAGGGGGCCTAGGGGGGATCTAAGTTTAATAGTCAAGCAGATTTCCTTACGGTATTTACAATGGTAAATAGCACTCAAGATTCAATTAACACTAAGCCCGTACTCGAAATGCAAGGTATTAAAAAAACCTTTAACGGTTTTATAGCCTTGCACGATGTAAATATCACCGTTTACCCAGGTGAAGTCCACGCCCTCATGGGGGAAAATGGTGCGGGCAAAAGTACGCTGATGAAAATTCTGGCGGGAGCCTACATAGCCGATGCAGGCGAAATCAGAATTGACGGCAAAGCTGTTAAGATGACAGACCCCGCTCAAGCCAGAGATTTAGGGATAGCGATTATTTATCAAGAACTCAATCTTGCCCCCAATCTGACAGTTGCTGAAAACATTTTTATGGGCAGCGAGCTGAAGAAAGGAGGTACATTTCTAGACCAAGATGAAATGCGGCGCAAGGCATCTGAGGTCTTGAAAAACCTCGATGCAAATTTTGAGGCGGGAGACCTGGTTTCTACACTTTCAATTGCGGAACAGCAGCAAGTCGAAATAGCTAGGGCGCTCAAACACAACAGCCGAATTTTAGTGATGGACGAGCCGACGGCCGCGCTTTCAGACCGCGAAACAGATAAGCTTTTTGAAGTGGTTCGCCGCTTGCGGAATGAGGGCATTGCTATTATTTATATCAGCCACAGAATGGCAGAAATTTATGCCCTTGCCGATCGCGTGAGCGTCATCCGAGATGGCGGATATATTGGCTCTCTTGAAAAGCACGAAATTTCTGCTAATCGTCTGGTGGAAATGATGGTGGGTCGTTCTTTACAGGATTTGTACGAACACAAGCATCAAATAACACCGGGTGCAGTTGTTCTTGAGGTAACAAATTTAAGCGACGGCCACAAAGTAAAGCCTGCCACTTTTCAACTTCATGCGGGCGAAATTCTGGGTTTAGCTGGTTTAGTTGGCGCCGGCAGAACAGAACTTGCCCGCCTGATTTTTGGTGCGGATCGAAAGACAAGCGGTGAAATAAAACTGGAAGGTCGTCATCTCAATGTCTCGACACCCGATGAAGCAATGGCCGCCGGAATTGCTTACGTGCCAGAAGATCGCAAGGCTCTCGGACTATTTTTGGAGGCAAGTTCGGGTGAGAATATCACCATGAATGTCCTCGATAGAGAAGCAAAAGCTGGCATTATTAACTCAAATTTTTTGTTGAAAGTTGTCAATGATGCTATTAATAATTTGCAGATTCGCCTTGCAAGCCCCAGCATCAGGGCAATGGATCTTTCTGGGGGAAATCAGCAGAAGTTGCTGCTAGCGCGTTGGTTGGCTATCAACCCAAAGGTACTTTTGCTAGATGAACCGACGCGGGGTGTGGATATTGGCGCCAAAAGCGAAATTTATCGAATTATTAGCGATTTGGCAGCCAAAGGTGTAGCTATTTTGATGATTTCCAGCGAACTGCCGGAAATTGTGGGAATGAGCGATCGCGTCTTAGTGATGCGCGCAGGAAGCCTTGTCGGTGAAGTAGGCGGATCGACTGGGGAAAAGATTACGCAAGAAAACATTATGGCTTATGCCACTGGTGCAAAAGAGGTAGTAAAATCATGAGTCAAACGCAAACAAAAACCAGCAGAAGTTCAGGGAGCGATCGCCAAAAAGCCAGTAAATCTCAAGCTTGGAGAAATTTTATCCAAGTGGCCGGTATCCTACCGATTTTGGTTGGCATCTGTATAATTTTTTCCCTGGTAACGCCCAACTTTCTTTCAGTTGGAAATTTGATCAATGTCATCCGGCAAGCATCGATCAATATTGTCCTAGCTACCGGCATGACTTTTGTGATTTTGACGGGCGGAATAGACCTTTCAGTCGGGTCAATTTTGGGCGTGACGGCAGTTGTCGGGGTGCTGGTTTCCTTAGTTCCAGGTCTGGGTTGGTTTGCCGTACCGGCTGCGTTAATAGCCGGAGTCTTTTTGGGATTGCTTAACGGCTCCCTAGTTGCCTATTTAGGTTTGCCTCCGTTCATCGTAACCCTCGGTTCTTACACAGCTTTGCGGGGAGTTGCTTATTTAGTAGCTAACGGCACTACAGTTATCAATAGAAATCTGAATTTTGCTTGGGTAGGTAACAATTATGTCGGCCCAATTCCCTGGTTGGTTATTATCGCTTTCCTCGCAGTTTTAGCGAGTTGGTTTGTCTTGCGACGGACTGTTCTAGGCAGGCATATTTATGCCGTGGGAGGCAACATTCGGGCAGCACGATTGACAGGTATTAAGGTGAGTCGCGTGCTGTTATTTGTCTATGGCGTGAGTGGGTTGCTTTCTGGTTTAGGTGGAATTATGAGCGCGTCGCGCCTCTACAGTGCGACGGGGATGTTGGGGCAAGGCTACGAATTAGATGCGATCGCTGCTGTAATTTTGGGAGGAACGAGTTTCACAGGTGGAATTGGTACTATTTGGGGTACTTTGCTGGGGGCTTTAATTATTGCCCTGCTCAACAATGGACTAACTCTCATGAATGTGTCTTTCTTCTGGCAGTTAGTTGTGAAAGGTCTGGTGATAATTATCGCAGTGACAATTGACAAAGTTCGCACCGGTTCAAGCGCAGCGTAAAGGTATTGCTAATTCGGTGTATCGGTTCCTTATTCGGAGCTTTTTCCTATGCACATCCAGCATTTTTATCACCTGATTACTACTTTTATCCTGGGTTCACCTGCTGTATTTCTACTAACATCATCCCCAAGTTTTGCTGCACCAATTGATAGATTAGTTGCTCCTGAACCGTTAAATACCTTGGCAGAAGACCCCTTCGCGCAGGTTAATTCTGTCTCTCAACTCTCGGATGTAAAACCAACTGACTGGGCGTTTCAGGCGCTGCAATCTCTAGTTGAACGCTACGGCTGCATTGTCGGTTATCCCGACGGTACCTACAAAGGAAACCGGGCGATGACGCGGTACGAATTTGCCGCAGGATTGAATAGCTGTCTCGATCGAGTCAGCGAACTAATTGCCACAGGAACAACCAACCAGATTACTAGAGAAGATTTAGCGATCGTCCAAAAGCTGCAAGCAGAATTTGCCACTGAATTATCGGTGTTGCGCGGTCGAGTCGATAGTCTCGATGCACGCACAGCCGAACTAGAAGCGAATCAGTTCTCGACTACTACGAAGCTGAATGCGGAAATTATCGTGGTGGTAACAGATACCTCTGGTAACAGTGTTGGGGATTCGCGCGATCGCACTAACACTATTATTGCCAACCGGGGGCGATTAAATTTTGAAACCAGCTTCACCGGTCGCGATATGCTGAGAACCCGTTTGGAATTCGGCAACTTGGGCAGGATTGCCGATGAGACGGGTACAAATATGACGGCTTTGAACTTTGATGGCAATGTCGATAACACAATCACCGTCCCTCACGTATTGTATGTGACCCCGCTGACCTCTAATCTGGCGCTGACCGTCGGCCCCACAGGTGTTGGGTATCCCGATATTACGGATTTGCTGACTCCTCCCACGATCGCCAGCGATAGTGAGGGAATTCCCTCGAAATTCGGACAATACAATCCCCTCTACCGCCGGGGAGGTGGCGGTGCTGCTGTCAACTGGACGATCGTCAAAAACCTCACCCTGACTGTGGGCTATGTCGCCGGCAATCCCAATCTCTCGCAGCAAAGTAACGGTTTATTCAACGGTTCGTACAACGCTCTGGTTCAGCTTGCCTACCGGGGCGATCGCGGAGCCATTGGCGTAGCCTATTCTCGTACCTTTGCCCCAAGCGGTAAAGCAGATCTCACCGGCGGTACGGGCAGTTTTCTGGCTGCGCGACCGTTTGGGGACAATATTGCTACATCCAGCGATTCTGTAGGCGTACAAGGATTTTACCGCCTTGCTCCCCGCTTGCAAGTTCACGGTTGGGGCGTTTATACTCGCGCCAATGCAGAAAATTCTGGTGTTAGCAGCGTTTCTGATGGTAGAGGTGGCGTGGTTTTGCTAAATGTTGACGGTGACGATCGCGCTGATATTGTGTATGCAGCGATCGGGATAAGTTTCCCAGATGTGGGAGGTGAAGGCAACCTACCGGGGATTTTGGTGGGTTTGCCAGGTCGCGTGACGAGCAGTAATGTGCGCCGCGAGCGAGATACTTCCTATCACATTGAAGCTTTCTATCGCTTTCAGGTCAACGACAACATTTCCATCACCCCTGGTGTTTGGGCCGTTGTTAATCCTGAGAATGACAGCCGCAACGACACTCAATGGGTTTGGTTGCTTCGCACTGGCTTTAACTTTTAACACGAAACATATTTTAGTAACCTAGTCCAGGACGCAAAAACCCAGTTTCTTGACGTAATTGCCTCATTTGAGACGATAATCGCGAGAAACCGGGTTTTTTAGACTGATAGTGCATCCAAGGCTTCAATTCCATGCCACACAACAAAAAACCCCTACCATCGCTGGCTGGGGTAGAAAATTATCAGGGTGCATCTACTAATATTTGCAACTATAACATACATTTGTGGGGTGTCACCCTCCAGGGGTGACGCCCAACGAAGATTTTGAGTCAGAATAAATTATGATTCAATATGCCAATGATTAACAAAGCTGCTATATCATCTCGTTCTGTCCCACCCGCTCTAAAATTTAAGATTTAGAATAAATCTGTGCTAGACCTCAAATTAATCCGAGAAAACCCGCAAGCCGTGCAAGAAAGCCTCAACCTGCGCGGAGGTAACTATGAAATAGAGCCGATTTTGCAATTAGACAAACAGCAGCGGGAGTTGGAAGGCAAGCGATCGCAACTACAAGCCCGCAGCAACGAAATTGCCAAACTCATCGGTCAAAAAAGAAAATCGGGTTTACCCCTCGAATCTCCCGAAATTCAGGAACTGCAAGCAGAAGGCAACGCAGTCGGCACCGAGTCGAACGAACTGCAAGCACAGGAAAAAGACCTAAAAGCTCAAATAGAAGCTTTATTGCTACCGCTGCCAAACTTGCCAGGTTCCTCAACCCCGATCGGCAAAAATGAAGAAGAAAACGTCGAAATCCGGCGCTGGGGAGACGAATACATTCCCCAAAATCCCGGTATTTTACCGCACTGGGAAATCGGCGAAAAATTAGGAATTCTCAACTTTGAACGAGCCGTAAAAATCGCTCAGCCCCGCTTTGTGAGCTTAATTGGAGCTGGTGCAGCCCTGGAAAGAGCGATTATTCAATTCATGCTTGATCGCCACACAAAAGCCGGTTATGTAGAAGTAATTCCCCCATTTTTAGTTAACACTGAATCCCTCACTGCTACGGGTCAACTGCCCAAATTTGCTGAAGAAAGTTTCAAGTGCGACCAAGATGATTTGTGGCTAATTCCTACTTCCGAAGTTCCGGTTGTCAATTTGTACAGAGGTGAAATTTTGACAGCCGAACAGTTGCCAATTTATCACTGTTCTTATACTCCTTGTTTTCGGCGCGAAGCTGGCAGTTACGGCAAAGATACGAGGGGATTAATTCGATTGCACCAATTTAATAAAGTTGAATTGGTAAAACTCGTGCATCCGAGTACATCCGAAGCAGAGCACGAAAAGTTAGTGCAGGATGCTGAGGGAGTTTTACAGGCGCTGAAATTGCCTTATCGGGCGATCGCACTATGTACCGGTGACTTAGGTTTCGCGGCCGCAAAAACCTACGATTTAGAGGTGTGGCTGCCATCTGCTGGCAAATACCGCGAGATTTCCAGTTGTTCCAACGTCGCAGATTTTCAGGCGCGGCGGGCAAATATTCGCTTTAAAGAAGCGGGGAAAAAAGGCACTCAATTCGTTCACGCCCTCAACGGTTCCGGTTTAGCTGTGGGCCGCACAATGGCGGCAATTTTGGAGAATTACCAGCAGCCAGACGGAACTGTAAAAGTGCCGGAAGCCTTACAACCCTATTTGGGACGGGAAGTTTTATAAACAAGATGATTCGGCGATTAACTGGTAGCCCAGGCTCTGCCTGGGAACCGATGTACAGAGGCTCTGCCTCCCTTGCTTGCGAAAATTGCAGGCAGAGCCTGTGGATCTCCGTTACCAGGCTCTGCCTGGTAACGAGTAACGAGTAAAACTCTTGTGGTGTAGGCATCCTGCCTGCCCTTGGCTGGCTATTTACCAGATGTCTATTACAGTTGGAGCAACGCTTCTTTGATATTTAATGCTAAAAATCTATCCAATGCTAGATACATCCAATAAACAGATAACTGACTATCGCTGCTAGTCTTCTGAAAGCCCAAAGCCAGGGACTGTTTTTCGTACATGGGGTGAATCATCAGGGTGTACAAGTCGCAAAGATTGGGAAAATCTGTTTGCATTTCGCCTAAAACTTTTTGTGCGTCTTCGAGAAAAGCAATGCGGTATTCTGACAAATACTGCGGATCGATCATCCAACTGCGGACAAATACTGACTGGCAGTTTATATCTCCTGGTAGCGCCATCTTGAAAGGATCGATATCGGAAATAGAACTTAAATGAAGCCCTTTACTAGCAGCATTAAAAAAATTTACTTCAGATTCGCTAGCTGTGGGATAAAGTAAGTAAAATCCGACTGGATTGAGATTATCTGAGCGGCGCAAAACTCGCATTCCCTTTGAGTATTGATCGGCAAAAAGCCGGAGGATTTTAGCAATTTTGTGGGGAACGGCGTTAGTATTGCGGTTCATCCAGTTGTAATTGGTGGCTAATAAATTGGCAACGGGAATCGCGTCGCACCGAGGGTTGAAGTCATCTAATTGGAGTTGTACTGGCTTTTGAGGTTCGGCGGTATCTAAAATTTCTGAAACTGGTTGAATTTGAATTGCCGTAGCGTTACCATCAAAGTGTTTTGCGATTAATCCGAGTGCTGCTAATTTATCTAACATCATTCCGGCGGCGCGATCGCTCCCGCGATCGGAATCGGAGTAAAATAGTTCGGCGGCTTCCCGGTGAGTGCACTGCACTTCTGTTGCTGGCACTTCCAGTTTTGCCAGCGGTGGTTTGAGACGGGGCTGGCTTTCCTGAAGCTGTTTCACCGATAAGTAAACCCAAAGCCTGATAAAGCATTCAGCCCTAGTGCGAGTTACGCCTACTCGTTTCATCAACAGCGAAACAGCCGTGCGGCGTTGAGAAGGAGAATACCAAGTATCTAGTTTTGCAATATCCATTTCAGTCGGGAAGCTGCGAAGGAACTCTAGTTACATATTGGCTCAATTACATAAAACTTCACCCCGCTTCAGGTAACTTGTTGTCGCTGTTGCTCAACTTGCCTGATTTCCGGCGACTCTACAAGATAGCTGGTTTCTCCTTGCAAGTTCACTGCTTCACAAAGCACCATCAATTTTAGATATTTTCTGGCTTGATTTAACAAAGCAACGAACCTGAGTAAATTAGCAACTTTAGAGGTTTACCCCATGTACAGTGCTTATATCAATCGGATGGGAAAATTTTTGCCGGGAGAACCGATTAATAATGATGAGATGGAAGAATATCTCGGCAAAGTTGCCTCGCGCCCTTCGAGAGTCAGGCAGCGAATTCTCAACAGCAACGGCATTCAACAGCGCTACTACGCGATCGACAAACAGCAGCAAACACTATATTCTAACAGCCAAATGGCAGCGTTTGCCGTCCGTGACGCGATCGCCCAGGCAAATTTGGAACCGGGGGCGATCGACTTATTAGCCTGCGCTACCACTTTACCAGATTTATTAGTACCGGGATTTGCCAGTACAGTACACGGGGAACTTTCCGAATTCTCTCCCCTAGAAATAGTCTCAACTCAAGGAGTTTGCTGTGCCGGAGTTAGCGCTTTAAATTACGCCGCCTCTCAAATCGAACTCGGCAAAAAACAAACCGCCATTGCCGTCGCTTCCGAATTTCCCTCGCGCCTGTTCAAAAATACTAAATTTGAAGCACAGACTTCGGTGCAAGCGGGAAAACCCCTGCCTTTCGATACAGAATTTCTGCGCTGGATGCTCTCCGACGGTGCCGGATCGTTGTTGCTCCAAAACCATCCTAACGCGACAGGAATCAGCTTAAAAATAGAATTGATTGAACTCGTTTCTCACGCCAATGCTTATCCTGTTTGTATGTATTCAGGATTAGCAAACGAAACCTCCACTAAAAGCTGGTTGGATTATTCCTCCTACCTCGATGCAGCCACAGCGGGAGCTTTTGACTTGCGGCAAAATATTCGCTTGCTGGAAAATGTAATGAAATTAGGCGTTGAAGGTTGGCTGCGGTTGATTAAAGCCGGGAGAGTTTGTCCGCAGGAAATCGACTGGCTGCTGTGCCACTATTCGTCTCACTTTTTCCGGGGGCAAATTGTAGAACTTCTGGAACAAGCAGACTGCATGATTCCTGAAGAAAAATGGTTTACCAACTTATACACACGGGGAAATACAGGCTGTGCCTCGATTTATTTAATGTTAGAGGAATTGTTCAATTCGGGTAAGTTGCAGCCGGGACAGAAAATCTTTTGTTTTGTCCCGGAAAGCGGGCGCTTTACCACGGCATATATGATGTTAACTGCTGTGGAAAATACCCATAAGCTTATGAGTTCTGCAATTTCTAACTTTCATGAAGTTCCCGAAGCTTCGCCTCTCGAAAGCGTTAAACCCGAACACCCCAACTCTCCGCAAGCTTATTTGTTGCGCGAGTTAGCATGGATTTGGCTGAAGTTCGATCGCGAAATTCGTTCTGTTCCGATTGTCCGCAAATTGTACCGAGGAGAGTTTACAATAGAAGATTATCAAGCTTTGCTGTGCAATCTCCGGCCGCAAGTTGTAGAGGGAGCTCGCTGGATTGCTCGCGCTGCTTCTAACATGAGTGACTTTCGCCTGCGATCGACTTTTATCGGTCATGCTCAAGACGAACACCGCGACTATCAAATGCTAGAACAAAATTATGTTTCTGTGGGCGGTGAATTGGCAAAAATTGTGGAATATGATAAGAATATTGGCAGCGAAGCACTATCAGCTTTTATTTTCCACCAAGCATCGCGGGACAATCCGGTTGATTTAATTGGCAGTATGTTTATTATCGAAGGATTGGGCAATCGGTTGGCGGGAAAGTGGGCAAAGCAAATTCAAGAAACTCTTGGCTTGCAATCCGAACAAGTATCGTTTTTAGCTTATCACGGATCTAATGACGAGTCGCATTTAGCCAAACTGGAAAATTTGATTAATGCCGAATGGATGACAGATGATATTGCCCGTCGCATTGTCAAAACCGCTCGCGTTACTGCTCGTTTATATTTGCTGCAATTGGAGGAAATAGGCTAATGCAAAAGCTGCAAAAACAAGATACCGAAAATCTCCCAGATCAGCGAAAAATCCCTTACGCTACTAAACCCTACAACCGCCAAGATCCGAATGTTTGGGATGTGCTGTTTTGCGATCGATCTATTCCCGTCGATTTAGTGGCAAAAGCCTACATGATCCGGGATTTGCAAAACTGGACTCGCAGTTATTTGCTGATTCCGATCAAAGTAATTGCTAACTTGTTGCTGGCGGTAATTATGACAACAAAGCGCCTGTTGCCATTTCAATTCCGCGCTTACACTTTAATGCACAAATCGGCTGCATTTTTCCTAAATAATTTTGTATCGCCAGAAGCTTGTTATTTAATTGTCCGACACATCTGCATCGGCTCCAACATTATCAACTTCTTGATTGACAACGGCCCCGACACCCAGATAGAAAAGTCAAAGCTTTATCCGCGCACTGTTAGGGATTTAGCTGAGAATGCGTTTCTCGAACACGACTTAATTCTCTATAACTTTGTCTGGGATTACAACCAGGCAATGCTGACAAATCCTAACTGGTTGCAAGTCGTCAAAAAACGGGGAATAAATTATGATAGCATTCAACCTGTAGAAGTTGCCATAGATTTTGAAAAACGCAGATGGCTAAACATTCTGGATTTAGAGTCGGCGATCGAATTGTTTAAAGTATTTTATTCTCTGTGTTTGACTAGCGACGAATTTGCGCGAGCAGTGATGTCGCTTCAGTTAGATGAAAACTTCGGACTTTATGTCAGCGAGATTATCGGAAATTGCGACTGGAATCATGTAATTGTCAATCGCCATCCGCTAGCGCCCAACAGTCCGTTTAATGCGGCCCGCGACTTGTTTTTGCACGGGATAGTTTCGGAATATCTATATCGGTATTTGGAACTGCAAAAAGAGATGAAATTAACTCCGATTAAATAACCATAAATACCCGTAGGGGCGGGTTTTACCAATAATATTTAAGAACTGCAAACAATCTAGATAAACCCGCCCCCACACAACGAATAATCTACATCAACCCTGTCTGTGTTCGCATCTAAAAAATGTACATTGGGATTGTTCGCCTTGTGGGGGCGGGTTTGTCAGATTATTCGTTTCTGACATAGATGGTTTGTAAAACCCGCCCCTACGCAATCTGAAATTATAGTTAATTTTTATGTCAAAAATCAATAGAAAAACTCAAGCTGCTACTAGCTGTGCTTGTTCTGCTGCTTGGGGCAAAGTCTGATTTACCACTATCCACTTGCCTGTAATTGGGTCGCGGTAAGTAATAAACGGATTAGATTTTAAAGGTTGACTGCAAGGTTTAGCGCCCATTTCTACACACTCCCCATAAATGGTATTGAATAACTTCTACAACACCATACCTTTAATAATCGGCTGTTTTGCCTAAAATCAGCGTGATTTATACCTCAACAGTAGGTGATATTTTAGGTATGTTTTGGTGACATAGAACACTGCCTAATGTGATTTAAAACTGCGTTAGCAGTGAGCAGTATCACCAAAAACCTTCCGTAACAAACATTTGCCTTCTGGCTTTTACCTTCTACCTTTAAGAGGGCCACTATTTTCAGTATACATCTGATATTATTAAGTAAGGTAAAGACGTTGATCAGAGATCCCCTTACAAACTTATGGTGCTATTTGGATTTGGCAAAAAGTCGAGCCTGCCCTCTCCCCAAGAGGCATTACCGGGACGGGCAGAGTCGATGTCGGTACCGGCAACTCACTTTGTTAACGGCAATCCGCTCAAACCTCCCTTTCCAAACGGCATGGAGACTGCGTTGTTTGGCCTGGGCTGTTTTTGGGGAGCGGAACGCAAATTTTGGCAACAAAATGGAGTTTTTTCGACTGCTGTTGGCTACGCAGCCGGGATTACTCCGAATCCTACTTACAACGAAGTTTGTAGCGGGATGACGGGACACAATGAAGTAGTTCTGGTTGTGTTCGATCCGAAAGTAATTAGTTACGAAACGCTGCTCAAAGTTTTTTGGGAAAGTCACAATCCTACTCAAGGAATGCGTCAGGGCAATGATTCTGGTACTCAGTATCGATCGGGCATTTACACGTATTCAGCCAGCCAAATGCAGTTAGCTGAAGCTTCGCGAGATGCTTACCAGCAGGCTTTGACGGCGGCCGGTTACGGCAAGATTACTACTGAAATTATTGATGCTCCTGAGTTTTATTACGCAGAAAGCTATCATCAGCAGTATCTTGCTAAAAACCCGAACGGTTATTGCGGTTTGGGCGGTACTAAGGTTTGTTTGCCTGCTATGTCTCAGGCTTAAAACTTTGACAAGGGGTATTTTGAGGCGGTTGCAATACTCCGGCAGTCCGGCAGGGGTTTAAACCCCTGCCTCAAAGCTTAAGTCGTCTGAAGACGACTGAAAGGTTATTGAGATGGTAAAAGGGATTAGTTGAAAGCAGGTAAAATAATGCTGGCTGGTGTGGTAATTATCAATTTAATGATATCTCTGGTCTGTTTTTATATCGCTGCGAAAGTGTGGAAAATCAGGCGGACGATCGCACGTTTGGAACTTCGGATCGCAGCAATCGAACGCTGTAGCAGCAATGTCCTCACTATGTCGCCGGATTTCCTTGGTAAAAGGCAGCAAGGTACCCACCAACTGCGACTACGTTATCAACAACTAGAGTTGCAACTGCAACAGGTTCAGCAACTTTTGGGATTGCTGGGTTTGGGACGGATGCTTTGGTCCAGGCGCGATCGACCTTTCAGGTAAGCTATCCTAAAATTGCCGCCCGTGCTGACTCCCTAGGATTTTCAACAATATTTCTACCTTTGTAAAGGGCTGCGATCGGGCAAACGCCCCTAAAATTGTTGTATGGAGAGAAGTTATACAAATGTCAACTAAACGTTCAGGATTCTTTATTGGCGGTTTGCTTGTGGGTTCTGCGATCGGGGCCGTGACTGGCTTGCTGATAGCACCGCGACCCGGCAAGGAGACGCGGCAGATATTGAAAAAATCGGCCGATGCTTTGCCCGAGTTGGCGGAAGATTTATCGACTAGCGTGCAGTTGCAGGCCGATCGACTTTCTGAAACTGCAATCCGAAATTGGGACGAAACTTTGATTAGACTCAAAGAGGCGATAGCGGCGGGTTTGGAAGCGACTCAGCGGGAACGGCAAACACTGTCGGAAGCTGAAACTGAAGTGAGTCCCCCGTCGCGCCCTCCCATCCGCTAAATGACATGAAATTCTCAACCCCCAATCCCAGATTCAAGTGAGTGATCCCATATTTTGGCTAGGACTTTCAATTTTGCTAGTAGCAGTTAGCCTGACTGCTGTTTTAGTGACTTTAATGCCTGCGGTGCAAGCGCTGGCACGCGCAGCCCGCAGCGTGGAAAAGCTCGCTGACACGCTTTCTCGCGAATTTCCGCCCACTTTGGAGGCGATTCGGTTGACGGGGCTGGAAATTAGCGAGTTGACGGATGATGTCAGCGAGGGAGTGCAAAGTGCGGGCGAGGTTGTCAAACAGGTCGATCGAAGTATTGGTAGCGCCAAAAAGCAGGCGCAAAATGTGCAGGTAACTACTCGCAGCGTGGTGACTGGGATTAAGGCTGCTTGGAAAACTTTAACTCGCAAGCCACCGATGTCTGGGACAAATCGCCGTTCGACAGAGAGATTGTCGCCGAGTCAAAGAAGTGCGCTGGCGCTGAGGGAGTCGGGTTTGGAGGACAGATATTCTGGGGGTTACGGTGCCGGTGCGAGTAATGGGGAATCGCCCAGGTTGAGGAGTAGCGAGGGTTCGGGTTTGCCGGGGAATGCTGAAGAGTTTGAGGAAGTGCGATCGAACGATTCTTGATTGCACCCAATTCCCGATCATCCCTCGACAGCACAGCCATCCCACCAGCAAGGATTCTTATCAATAAAATCCATCAAAGCATCATACTTAGGCGAACCCTTTTGTTCCACATACTCCAAAGCGCCCCAACTTCCCCACTTACTAAATGAACTCACATCCACAAAGTGCATGAAAAGACTCCCTCCAGCTTGTTTCCAACTATTCAGTAATTGGGTGTAGATATCATACATTTCTGGACGCCTATTTAATTCCATAAAAAACTGAGTCAGTTTTTCGTTATTCTCAACTCCTTCAATACCTACAATATGTTGACCGCCCTCGTAAACAAATAACTTGAGACCTTTTTTTTGAGCCACATCTAAGAAATACTTAAAGTCATTCTCAACATCGGGCAAACTATCTTTGAACCCCGGCAGTAACCCGCCCTCTCTTAATTGCTTAAAAGCTTTGCCAAATCCGCCATCTGCGTCATTCAACCAAGACTCTACTGTACTAACACTTTCTTTCCCGCCCAAGTTTCCGCTAAAATATCCCGCTATAGCTACGGCATCAATCCCGTGTTGATAACAAGGTTTATTGCCCTCAGCTACCCAATAGGAACACTCTAAAGAATAAGTTTCTAACTCTCTCCAGGCTCTTTGAGTTCCTAACACGCAGACAACTCGATTCTTTTGAACCCCAAAAACACCTTTCCAGATATCGCACATTTGAGCCGTACGCATTCCGTACCATTGCATAAAAGCATCGCCTTTATCTCCCCACTTCGCTTTACCTTGTTCCAAAGCATAATTCGATTGTGGAAATGACCAATTCCAAACCTCATTAGAATACTCTACATAAACTTTCAGCTTGGGATCTAAACTATCTTTGACCATTTTAGCAAAGTTAGTCATATATTCATCCGTAGCCTGATGTGGCATATTAAACCAGGGTTCTTCTTGGACTTTGTTAGCTAAATTCACCATAACTTCTATGGGAACATTTCCTCTGTCAGCATAGGATATACTCTCTGGTTTAGGCCGGTTTGACCAGTCTTTTTGTTCGGAACCATTTGTCCCCATCCAGTCCATAAAACGCAAGACTCTAAATTTTTTAATCTTGTCTATAAACAGCGGATTAAATATTTCACCACGTTGAAAAAGCTGTTCATCTTGGGAGTGAACAACTTTAATATTGCGGATATACTTCCCTGTTTTATTGGGGTCGGTAGCAGTAATTATAATCATGATGCCTCCGCCTTGTGTGGCATCGACATTAAGGATATCTCTCCCAGGTTTCGACGCAGCCTCATCTTTTTTGGCATCAAAGCCATATTCGATCGCACCTTCACCCTCATAAGTAACAATATATTGCCCTGAAGGATAGCGATTGGGGATTTCCCTCAGTAATAGCGTACTTACCCTGGTATATTTAGGAGCATCTTCGGGGGATGGGAGAGACTTCACCCACCCATTTTCATCAAGATTTAAAAGATTATACTCCTCTGTATCCCATTCACCTTTACAGCTTGGTTCTCCGCTAACGCATTGAGTTATCCATTGTCTAGAAGATTTGAAAGCATCTAAAAAGGGTAATTGTGTGGAGTAGTCAGCAATACCATTAAGCCCAACTCCTAAAGAAGAGCGAGAATTTGATGTATTTTGTACATCTGCACGCACCGCTACTTTGTTATCTACTTGCCGTACTGGTGTGGGAGCAATATTAGTTGTTAAAGCCCAACATCCGGGAATAAAAATGACAAAAATTAATAAACCCACCACAAAGCCCAGAGCTTTGTTGTTCGATCTGATACTTAATCGAGACATAAATTTGACTAATTTGATTATTTTAGGTAAAATCGCAACGGGTGCGACCAGTTTTAATTTTGATATTTTATCAAAAAGTTCCTTCTCAAACTATCAGCTATAAGATTATTAACATTTTTGCCTCTCTGTGCAGGGGCGAGCGCCGTTTCTGTCCCCAAGTGCGATCGCCCATCTAATCCTCTTTATCCAAATCTTCTTTTTTCGGAGTTTCCTCAGTAGAGGGGAATTCTAGTCGAATGTTAATATCAATTGATATTGTATTTTTCTCAATCACACCTATACCAACTCTTTTTACTAATGCTTCTGTGGGTACAGAATTATTTATTTTAACTTCAGGAGAAGGCAGAGTTTTCGATCCGGCTTCCTGTAGCCGATCGCAAATATTGCGCCAATTTCCTACAGGTTCGTTAGGTACATCTGCGAGTTTTTTAACATATTGGTATAAAGTTTTACATAAATAAAATTCTGCACTTTTGGAACTCTGAAACAGTTGGCGAGCGATTTCGGCGGGACTGCAACCGGAAAGCAATCCTCGGATGTAAAGTTTTTCTGTTTCTGTTAGTACCCTTCGCGATCTCATAATTGTAAAGTGCTGACAACAAATTACAACGGAGACCATAACAGCGGCGACGATTTCGATCGGGTTCCCACCTGCAATTTTTAGCTGGGCTGCCCAGGTGAGATGCTCCCCACTCTGCTCCCATTAAGCAATTTTTTTATAGCCTAACTAAAATTAGTTGGCAAGAGGTATATTCAAAAAATACCCAAAAATATTTGGATAAAATTCAAAAATTTGCTCTATTGATAACTGATGAATCAATCAAATATGAGGCATTGAAACATCTAGCTCAAAAAAATCCTGGAAGCTAAAAAATACGATCGAGTTGTTCAGATTGCTACAATTCTAGGGCGAGAGCGAGTCAGAGTTACTTCTTGGGGGTTTATTGTTGCTCCCGATTGGTAAAGCTAGTACGGGACTAAATTAACAACTCATTCTCTTTGTCTCTCGCCCCTGCCCATCTCTGGATCAGGGCGATCGCCGCCGATCCCCCAGCATCTCGCATTCTCCTCAATTCATACTTTATGCGGATGAAAACGCTGACCCCAATTTGAGAAACTGAGAAGTGGCGTTACCCTTTTTTTAGCGATGGCAAACCGAGTTTTGATTGTCGGCGGTCGGGGACGAATTGGCAGCAGCGTTGCCCAAGACCTTGTTACCCATACCGACGCGGAAATTACTGTTACCGGACGCAATTCTGAAGCCTCTATTGGGCGGGGATTGCCGCCGGATCGGGTGCATTTCCAAACTTTAGATTTAGCAGACAGTGCAGCCCTGCACCAAGCGGTTTCATCCTCTAATCTCGTCGTTCACTGTGCCGGGCCTTTTCACTACCGAGACGCCAGTGTATTGAAAACTTGCATAGAAGCAGGTGTTAATTATACTGATGTCAGCGACAGCCGCAGTTTTACTCGCAGGGCTTTAGAATTGCGCGAAACTGCTAAAAATGCTGGGATAACGGCTATTATTAATACGGGAATTTTTCCCGGTGTGTCTAATAGCATGGTGCGGCGAGATGTGGAACAATTAGATGAAGCAGAACACATCCATTTGAGTTATGTTGTCGGAGGTTCGGGCGGCGCTGGCGTTACCGTCATGAGAACCACTTTTTTAGGTTTGCAAACCCCTTTTGACGTTTGGGCCGATCGCAAGTGGCAGCAAGTAAAACCCTACAGCGATCGCGAAACAATTGAATTTCCCGCACCCTACGGCAACACAGGGGTTTACTGGTTCGATATGCCGGAAGCAATCACTTTGCCCGAAACTTTCCCCGTCAAATCAGTTGTGACTAAATTCGGTACGTCTCCCGACCTTTACAATCACCTTACCTGGTTTGTTGCCAAGTATTGGCCGGCTAGCTGGCTCAAAAATAACTCCGTGATTGAATTTCTCTCCTATGTCAGTTATGGGATGACCAGTGTTACTAATAGTTTTAGTGGGGTTGGTGTGGCAGTGCGATCGCAAGTGACTGGTCTCAAAAACGGCAAACCGACTAAAGTTTGCTCGACAGCGGTACACCCCAGTGCTGCCGTCGCTACGGGCATCGGTACTGGCAGCATAGCTCAATTAATGTTAGAAGGTAAACTGGAAAAACCTGGCGTTTGGTCGGTAGAGCAAGCTCTTTCTACTGAGCTATTTGAACGAGCTATGCAGAACAGAAACCTAGAGATAGAGCAGGTGGTTTTGTAGTGAGTTAGGTTATTTATAGCAATTTAAAATGTTGAGAAATGGAATTTTTTCCAGAAGGGCGAAGACGCGAAAGACGCGCCGAAAAAGAAGAGTCAGGGGCTTCGTAATAGATGAGAAAACCCCTAGATAGGGTTCCTCGCAGGAATTGCGATCGCCGCTCATAGGAGATGAGTTCCGCTTGTATAACTAATCTATCTTTTGGTAGAAGGAATAGTAACAAGCAGGCGCTTAAGATATGGGATGTCACGAGAAACATCCCTTTTGCCTCGCTCTAGATGCGGTAGCTGCGACAAAGATTGCGCTTGAACCAAGGTTGTCAATGTGCGATCGCAGTGAAGGGGCGACAAACACCATAATTTTTGCGGAAAAATACGAGGAGAAGTTGATATGAAGCGGGTTTTAAAAGCTCTCGGAAAAACATTGAGCCAAAGCATTTTGCTGGTCTGTACCCTGGCGTTCATGGGTCTGCTAAGTCTAGCGGTAGTACCCAGTCAGACTGCTTACGCAGGTCAAGATAGAACTCAGGCGCCGCCAGAAGCTAAAATTACTGACCCCGCAGAAAGTTTCGAGGATCTCAATCCCCAAGCAGCTTACGAAGAAATAGTCAAAACCTCTCAAAATCCTGCCAAGGTCGAGAAAGCTTACGACGAAAGCTTAAAAGAGTACAAGGGAGAACACCCGCAAGAAGGAATAGTTCAAAAAGCTGAAGATTTGATCGAAAAGGTCACAGGCAACTAATAAATCAAGAGATTTATATATAACTCAAGTTGCTGGTAAATACACAGCTTCAGTGAGTACACAATAAAGCCGATCTCAGAACTCAATTGAACATAATGATTTAGGGTGCGCCTCGGCGCACCTTATCGCTTGAGAGTAGTGTGTAAAACTACTTTTTGATTGGAGAAGTATTTTCTCATTTCCCTCCTTTGGAAGCTAGCAGATTCATCCTTAAGGCAGATGAATAGATATGAATTTAAAAGGTAAATTTAATAATAGTTACATTTAGATAAAAGGAAAAAATATCATGAGCGATGACAAAAAAACGGTACATGAACCTGATGCTAACCTCGACCCGCTTTCGGGGGAAACAGGGGCTCATCCAGTGGCAACGGGTATTGGTGCGGCGAGTGCCGGTGCTGCGGGTGCTGCGATCGGCGGTGCCATCGGCGGGCCTGTAGGAGCAGTTGTCGGCGCTGTTGTGGGTTCGTTTAGCGGCGGTTTGGTGGGCAAAGGTGTGGGCGAGGCGATCGACCCCACGGTAGAAGATGCTTACTGGCAAAGCAACTATAGTTCCCGTCCTTACGTGGACACTAGCGCAACTTATGAAGACTATCAGCCTGCATACCGAACCGGTTATGAGGGATACAGTCGCTATGGCGCTACTGGTAAGAAATTCAACGAGATCGAACCGGATTTGCAGCGCGACTACGAAACAAATCGCGGTAAGTCTAAAGTGAGTTGGGAAAAAGCTAAGCACGCCACGCGCGACGCTTGGGATCGGGTGGAACGGGCTGTTCCTGGCGACATTGACAAAGACGGCCGCTAAGGGCTTACGCCAAGTATTTCTCAGTCTTGGAGACACACAAACTCAAATGTTCCGGTTATTTTTAGCCGGGTACCGGAATGGAGAGAAGTGTTTGATCAAAAAAAAACCCGGCTGCTGCGTCTTGGACTGTTGTTGATAGATAGCACAGTTTTTAACGCGAGTTTAGCGAAGTTTTTGGGGATTTTCAGCCCCTCTCTACATCGGAGAGGGTATTTTTATGATCCCTTGAAATCCCATTTTTCAGCACTATTTTTATTTCACAGGACTGTTCGCTGTGAGAACTCGCTAGATACGTAGAGGCTTTGCTGTGCGGGACGATCGCACTCCTAAAAAATGCTTTTTACAAAATCGGGATGCTTCCGTTTGAGATTAACATTTTTTTTTGACTATTAGCCTTAAAATTAAACTTATTCAGGACTGAGGCATCGATCGCATATTTCTGTCATTGTTCGCGATGCGCTTTATTCAATCGCAGCCCCAGCGTAAAGCGTTGGTTGCTTCAAGCCCGATAATTGTTAAAAATCTAAATCCTCTCATTCAAAATCGGTATAAATTGTGGATGAAATGTTGGAAAGAGCTTGGACACTCAAGCAAAATTTAATTGACTTTGTGCTGGATGCTGAGGGAGAGTTGGCGGTAGCTTTGGAAGCTTATGCTGCCGCTCGATCGACCGGCGAGCGCTACGATATTGCTCAGCAAAATCAAGTGATTGACAGTTTTACCATCGAAGGTAAAGTCGGAGAGAAAACGCCGATCGAGCTATTTGTCGAAAGTCAGCCGGATTTAACCGAGAGCGATCGTAGCTTGCTGGAAAGTTGGGAACACAGAAGCTTCACCGGCTTATTTGAAATCACTCAACTTTCCCCCGACAGGTTTGAACTGATGAACTGGCTGACGGCTAAGCACTACGTAGTCAAGCCCAACAGTCCTAATTTTCTTGCAGAAATGTCTCGCTTTAAGTTAGGAGAAATCTTGCGGGCTCGGATTGCTCCTCTCACCGATGACTGGTGGATACTATCGGGCCCTCCGATACCGATGGGGAAATTGGGCAAGCCGAAGTTGGCGGTGGCGATCGGCAATTTCAAGCAAAATCACAAAAATAACCTATACAGCGATGCGCCGGAATTGTTAGAGCAAGCTTGGCATTCGGTAGAACAGTACCACGAAGATTTTACCGAATTTTTTGGCAGTGAGGAAGTTACGCTATCGGGATATCACCTGAATAAACAGTTGGCTGAATTTCAGGAATTCATCACTAAAAAACGCCTAGCGGATATCGGCATTAATGAACATAAATCTCTGGCGGAGATCGTTGAAGATGCTGGAGTCGATGCAGAAGAAATTAAAGCAGCAGCTATAGCAGCAGCCGGTGCAGATCCGTCTTCAGTGGAGGTAGGGATCGATAGCGATCCTCACTCAAAAATGGTAATGCCGAAAGTTGAATTGCCCGATCGCTTCAAGAAAGCCGAACAGGTGACAGCACTTTCTCATCCTCGCTGGGGACAAAGCTTTTTGTCTACTTACACTCAATTTACTGCACTGCTAGCAGCCGAAGATTTTTCAACCGTTCCCGGTTACGAAAAGCTGGTGCGTAACTATCTAGAAGATCCTGCAATTAATGTCTGGATTTGGCAACGGTTAGCTAAAGTTAATCCAGCGAAATTAGAACAAATTTTGCAAACTGTATTGGAACGTAAAGACTTTCAGATTGATCGCGATTTAGATGCTTTGCTGCAAGAGTTTAAAAAACCCTTAGAACCAGAACTCCCCGAAATTGCCAGCGTTCCCGTGCACCTGCACAACTTATTTCAGGAAGCTTTAGGCGAAGTTAATAAGTCAAAGTCTAAACCGCAGGATAAAAAGAAAAGCTCTAAAGGCTTTAAATCCTAAGCAACCGAGTTCGTGGCATACTCACAGCTAACTGTGAGTTTATTGCCCGGTAATATAACTCAAATAGCTTTGCAGTCAGGACTTTAGTTTTTCTTCAGCGCGATCGAAAGAACTGAAGTCCTCACTACAAAAACTTTTTTTTAATCTTCAACTTGTCGGACAGCCATGCGTTGCAGCGGCAGGCTGAGTATGCTAGAAGCAGTCAACAAGTAAGAAAGAACCGTAGTCAGCTTCAAACTGAGCAATAACCAGCTATCCTCTGGTAGGTGAAGTTTCAGCCCGAAAAAAGAGATGCAGTACACTATCCAGTAAGTAAAGCTCATCTTGATTAGGATTTCTTCGCTCAAAGTGCGATCGTCCGTTGGCTGCGAGTCACGATTATCACCCAGCAGGACTAGACCCGCAATAGATGCCACAAAAGAAACCATAACGAGATAGTCATGCCAGTTAAGCTCAACCATTTCTAAACTCCGCTTGTATCCGAATTTTTGGAATCAGACATCAGTCTAAAGGATAAGTTTTCCCGGTCAAAGCAATAGTTACAAATTGAAACAGCCGCAGTTACAAATCGCAATGAAAAGCAACCGCAACCGCCAGCAACAGGCGCGTTTAGTCAGCCGCCAAGGACAATTCCCCTTAAATATTGTCAAGTTGGGAGTACCGCGCCTGCATTTTGCCGACCTCTACCACAGGCTGCTAACTCTTTCTTGGCCGCGATTTTTCCTGCTGATTTGTCTGTCGTATACAGTCGCGAATTCTTTATTTGCCTTAGCATACTTGGCGGGAGGAGATTGCATTGCTAACGCGCGGCCCGGTTCTTTCCAAGATGCCTTTTTTTTCAGCGTGCAAACAATGGCGACGATCGGCTACGGTGCTATGTATCCGCGCACGGATTACGCTAATACTATAGTTGCGATCGAAGCGCTTTTTGGTTTGTGGGGAGTGGCGATGGTGACGGGACTGGCTTTTTCGAGATTTTCCAGACCAACAGCTAGAGTTATCTTCAGCCGGGTAGCTGTGATCGCTCCTTTCAACGGCGTTCCGACTCTGATGTACCGCACTGCAAATCAGCGTTTCAACCAAATTTTAGAAGCGCAGCAGCGAGCTACTTTGATCCGCAACGAGGTAACAGCGGAAGGAGAATTTATGCGGCGTTTTTACGATTTGCAATTAGTGCGAAGTCACTCTCCGGTTTTTGCCTTAACTTGGACGGTTATGCACGCAATTGAGGAGAGCAGTCCTTTGTACCAACTTACTGCCCAAGACTTGATGGAACAGCAAGCGGAAATTGTAATTACTTTAACAGGAATTGACGAAACAGTTTCGCAAACTATTCACGCGCGACATTCTTTTGTAGCCTCTGAAATTATGTGGAATATGCGATTTGTAGATATTCTTTTGAAATCGGCGACGGGAGGGCGGGTGGTTGATTATACTCGGTTTCACGATGTGAAGCCGGTGGAAGAAAAGTTGTGAGTATAATAGTGCTAGAATACCTCTAGGACGATAAAAGTTGATATTTATGACTTCAGTTACTACGAAGATGACACTCAAAGAATTGCAACCGCAACTCTTGGCTTTAACTCCCGAAGAAAAGGCTCAAGCTATACAATTCCTAGCCCAAAGTTTAAGCAACTTTTGGCCGGGAATTCAAAAGACTCCCGGTGTCATGGGCGGAGAAGCCTGTATCCGAAAAACTCGGATTCCTGTTTGGCTGTTGGTAAGTTATCGCCGTCAAAGTGCCACAGATGCTCATATTTTAGAAGGTCATCCCGATCTGAGTGCCGTAGATTTGGTGAATGCTTTTAGTTATGCTGAGGCATATCCTGATGAGATTGAAAGAGCAATTCGAGAACAGGAAGAGGCATAAACTGTGGCAGATCTTTATACCGCGATCGCACAAAGCATTAAAACTGAAATATTTTACCATTTTAAATCAGGCTTTTATGAACGGGCAAGATGCCCGTTCCACAAGAAATTTATTCTTTGTGGAACGGGCATCTTGCCCGTTCTTGAAAATGGTACAACATCTCAGTTAACATAAACAAAAAACTCCTCGTACTATGCGAATAATTCATACTGCTGACTGGCATTTAGGGCGACGTTTTCGAGGGATCGATCGCACTTTTGAAATTGCGATCGCCCTCGAACAGATTTTGAAGCAAGCAAAAGCCTTGGATGTCGATGCTGTGCTCGTTGCCGGCGACATTTTCGACGTGCCCAACCCTCCCGCTTACGCTGAACGCATTGCTTATAACTTTTTCTGCGAACTCCAAGCGGCAGGAATTCCCGCAATTGCGATCGCCGGTAATCACGATTCGGCATCCCGCATCGACAGCATCGCGCAATTGCTTTCCCTCGCCGGTGTTCGCGCTTTAGGCAAACCCAGGCTTTCTGCAGACGGCGGCACAATTACTCTTAATACAAAAAGCGGTAAACTTTGTGTGGGAGCAATGCCTTTTGCTTCGGAACAAAGACTGTTAGATGCTAATTCTCTCTGGCAGTCGGGCGATGCCGATCGCCGAAAAGACTACCGCGAAATAGTAGCATATTTACTCGAAGATTTAACCAGGGATTTTAGAGACAATACTGTCAATTTTCTCATGGGACACATGAGCATTGACGGCGCTCGATTAGCAAAATCAGAAGTCGCTTATTACACGCGAGAAAAGTACCTGCTTTCATCGCAAACTCTGCCGCCGGAAGCTCAGTATGTCGCCCTCGGACACATCCACATTCACCAGCGGATTTCTGAGACTTCTCCCGCTTATTATTCCGGTTCTTTGATTCAGTTAGATTTTGGAGAAGCGGAACAGGAAAAAGGATTTTGCTTGATAGAAGTTGAGCCGGGAAGTCAGGCAAAGGTGGAATTTAAGCCGGTGGCTTGCCACAAGCCGTTAAAAGTGCTTAAATGTCATAACGACAATCTCGATGAAACTTTACAAGCTCATCAGTATCATCCGGGTTTCTTGAAAGTAATTGTCGAACTGGACAGTCCGCAAATCGGACTTGCCGATCGAGTGCGCCAAATTTGTTCTCAAGCGCTGTTAATTGAACCGCGCTATCCAGATGCAGCGCTAGAAGCAACAGAAATAACTAATATCGATCCCAATAATTTCGATCCGGCAGCAGAGTTTTGCAACTATTATCAAAACCGCTTGGGAACGACACCGAAACCAGCAGTATTGGAGGAATTTAAAAATTTGTACAAGAAGTTTAAGGAAACAGTTAACAATTAAATGGGTAAAAAGATACAATCCAAAATCCCAAATCTCAAATTTCAAATAGTTTTAAGACTGAAACCCACGCTCAATGTCGCTTGTAGTCGAGTCTAGATCCCCCTAAATCCCCCTGGTTGTTGGGGGACTTTGATAATACTCTTGTCCCCCCCTTAACAAGGGGGGTTAGGGGGGATCGGGAAGACTGTAGAAGGAAGACAGTAGAGCTGAATATAACAATCTAAAACCCCAAATCCTAAAACTAAAATCAGTATGCGTCCACTAGAACTTATTCTCGAAGGATTTACCAGCTTCCACCGCGAACAGCGTTTAGATTTTTCTCAACTCGATTTGTTTGCAATTACTGGTGCTACAGGTGCAGGCAAATCTTCCCTGTTAGATGCCATGACTTACGCTCTTTTTGGCACGACAACTCGCAGCGGCAAACAGGTAAGTGATTTGGCAAGTCAAGGCAGCGAAAATTTAAAAGTGCAGTTGCGTTTTGCTGTGGGTTCGGCACAGTATCGGGTGACGCGAAGGTGGCGTTTTCGTCCCAAATCTCCCGAAAATAAGGTGATTTTGGACAACTGGCAAAATGGTCAATGGGAAACTTTGGGGACGAGTATCGTTGCTGTTCAAAATACCATTGAACAGATTTTAGGAATGGATTTTGATACTTTTACACGCGCAATTGTTCTGCCTCAAGGCAAGTTTGATGAATTTATTAAAGGGGATACTTCAAAACGTCGGGAAATTTTGCGGCAGCTAGCGGGATTTGAGATTTTTGAGCAGATGCGGAAGGAAACAAATGAACTCGCAAAGTTGCTGAAACAGGAACGGGAAATGGTGGAAAGGCAGCTAGCGGATTTGAGTGCGCCGACGGCGGATGAGGTGGATCAAAGACGATCGCAACTTTTGATTTTAGAGCAGCAGTTACCCCAGTTCGATCGCGCTGTGATGAAAGCTCAAAAGGATCTAGATGAAGAGGAACAGCTATTTTCGCAAATCGCTCGCTGGCAAGAGTTACAACAACAACTGGCCCAATTAAATGCTAATTCTGCTGAGGTGGCAATTTTAGCACAGCGTTTAGAAAGAGCGCAAGCTGCCAATCATTTACAGGGAGATTGGGCTTTAGTGCGATCGGCTCGCAGTCAGTATGAAACTGCCGAAAGTGCCTCGGTGGCAGCGCGAAAGCAGTTAATTAAAGCTCGCTCTGAGCTGGCAGTAGAGCAGCACCAATTTGATGCGGCAAAAGCCAAAGAAGACGTGCTAGCGCCACAAATTAAGGCTCGCGAAGATGCTCTAGCTGCTGCTAAAGTATATGAAGAACAGCGCGCTCAATTAGAAAAAGAAGTGGCGCTTGCCCAAAAAGTTCAACAGGAAAAACTCCGCTTTTTTATGGCAGCAGATAAAGAACTGCAAGCTGCTAACACTAAAATTCAAGGCGCGGGTTTTCGAGTTACTCAAGCAGCGGCACAGCTCGAACAGTATGCGCCGGGAGGAAAGCGTTTAGAGCAATTGCAGCAAATTTCACCCTTATTGATGGAATTGCAGCTAATTACCAAGCAGCAAAAGACTCAGCAAGAACAGTTGGATAAATCTCTGGCAGATAAGGAAAAAGCTCAACAGAATTATGTGCAGGTTGCCGCTAATTTAGAAGCAGCAGAAATCCAACTAAAAGAGTGCGATCGCGAGTTAGAAGCGGCCCAAACCGCTAATGCGGAAGCCGCACGTTTAGAGAGTGTGGCTGCTGTCAGAATGTCGCTGAATTCTGGCGATACTTGCCCGGTGTGCGGGGGGGTGCATCCTGAGAGCGATCGGCTCCCTCCTTTGCCCGATTCTAATATTGTCGATGTGGCTGGTTTGCGGCAGAAATTGGCTGCTGCAAATCAGGTTTTTCAAGATGCTCAAAGGTTGGCTGCTGAGGGAAAAAGTGCAGTAGCAGCCTGCCTGCAAAAAGAGTCGGAAATTGCTCAAATGTTGGAATTAACTGCGAATAAAGTTGCTCAATTGCAGCAGGAAATCACTCATGTGCTGGAAAATCCTCAGTGGGAAAGCTTGGGGTTGCAGCAGGAGTTGGCACTCCTTAAAGAGAGCGATCGCCAATACCGCGAAACCGAACAGCAGTTCCAACTGGCATCATTGGAATATGATAATTTTCAGGAAAGATTTAATTTGGCGGTGGCGACTCAAGCAGCTAAACAGCAGGAATATCAAGATGCGATCGCCGAATCAGACCGTCGCCAGCAGCAGTTGCAAAGTTGTGTAAATGCGCTTTATCAAATTACCGAATATCAACCTTATGCTAATTTAGCAAAAGTTTTAGAACAAGACAAGCAAGACTTGGCAAATCTGCTAAAAGTTGCCGAAAAATCCTATCAAACTGCTCAAAATAAGGTTATTCAAGCCGCAGAGAGAGAGCAACAAGCTGGAGAGACTTTTGGGCAAGCCCAAGCCCAGAAACAGCAGCTAAACCTGGATTGGTCAGCAAAATTAACGGCGGCTGATTTCACAGAAGAGACATTTTTAGCAGCGGTTGCGACTGTTAAGGAACAATCAGAATGGGAAAATGCTATTCGCTCTCACCGCGAATCAAAAATTCAATTAGAGACGCGGGCGAAAGATTTGAGCGAGGCGATCGCAGGCAGAACTACCGATGAGAATAATTTAGCACAAGTGCGATCGGCAAAACATACCGCCCAAGAAAACCTCAAACAAGCCAACAACAACCGCGCCGAACTTTTAGCTTGGATTCAAGTAGCAGCCCAAAATCTCGAACAAGCCGAAAGACTGTCACAGCAAATCACAAATTTCACAGAACAAGAGCAAACTTATCACACATTAGCGCAGAATCTCAAATCCAACGAATTTCAATCCTACATTTTAGAACATTTAGAAGCAGAATTAGTCGGCAGCGCCACCTTAATTTTGCAAGAATTAACCGAAAATCGCTACAAACTAAAAAACCAAGACGGCGAATACTGGGTAGCAGATAATTGGAACGGCGGGGAAGCTAGACGAGTCCGCACTCTTTCCGGCGGTGAAACCTTTGCCACGTCCTTATCAATGGCTTTAGCTTTGTCAGAAAAACTGTCTCAAGGAGCTCACTTGGGCAGCTTGTTTCTCGATGAAGGATTTGGTACTTTAGATACCGAAACTCTCGAAAGCGTTACTCAAATTTTAGAATCTTTGCGGCAGCGAGACAGGCTGATTGGAGTGATTACCCACGTTCGAGAATTGGGCGAAAGATTGCCCGCACAAGTTAAAGTGTTTAAGTCACCGCAAGGTTCTAAAATAGAATTACATAGATCCTGAAGTGGAGAGGCGCGTGCGTGAAATAGTCAACTTGCTTAAGGACGTACATTATAACTAAACCTGCCCTACAATTACCTATAATATATGATGAAAAATCATGCGACTCGAATGCAATCGGTACAGTCGCCAATAATTCCAGTAGTTGGCGAACTGATCCGCCAAAATCCGGGAACTATATCTTTAGGACAAGGCGTAGTTTACTACAATCCGCCACAAGAATCATTTGAAAAAATCCCCGAATTCTTCGCAAATCCCGACAATCACAAATACAAAGCCGTGGAAGGAATTCCACAATTACAGGATGCAATCGCAGCCAAACTAAAAACAGATAACGACATAGAGATTAATAGCAAAAACTGCATTGTCGTTACCGCCGGCAGCAACATGGGATTTACCAACGCCATTCTCGCCATCACCTCGGCGGGGGACGAAGTTATTATCCAATCACCTTATTACTTTAACCACGAAATGGCGGCAATTATGGCAAATTGCCGACCAGTGATAGTAGAAACCGACGCTAAATATCAACTTAATATCGATGCTATCAAAAAAGCAATTACCGACAAAACGCGAGCCATAGTCACCGTTTCACCCAACAATCCAACTGGCGTCGTTTATCCTGGCGAAGCACTCCGGGAAGTTAACGAAATTTGTCGCCAGCACAACATTTATCACATCAGCGATGAAGCTTACGAATATTTTACTTATAACGGCGTCAAACACTGTTCGCCCGCCGCTTTTCCCAACAGCAGCGAACATACAATTTCTCTGTTTAGTCTCTCCAAAGCATACGGTTTTGCGAGTTGGCGGATCGGGTATATGGTAATCCCAGAACACTTGCTTGTTTCAGTGAGAAAGATTCAAGATACCATCTTAATTTGTCCGCCCGTAATTTCTCAGTATGCAGCCCTGGGAGCCTTGCAAGTTGGTAGAGGTTACTGCGATAATTATGTAAGGGCGATCGCATCCGTGCGCCAACTCGTATTAGACGAACTCAATACCATCCAAAATTTGTGTACAATTTCCCCAGCCTGCGGAGCATTCTACTTTTTCTTGAAAGTTGATACTGAAATCGATACAATGGAATTAGTAGAAAAATTAATTCGCGAATATCACGTAGCAGTGCTTCCCGGTACAACCTTCGGCATGGATAGCGGCTGCTATTTGCGCGTTGCTTACGGTGCTTTGGAGAAAGCAACCGCCACCGCTGGTATTAGGAGATTAGTTAAAGGTTTGAAGACAATTTTAAACAAGTAAAATAGGAAGATTCAACATGGTTGCCACTAATTTAAAAGCAAATACAAATATCCAAGATACCTCCGCTGCAAGACTGGCAGACTTGCGCGATTTGATGGCAGATTATGAATTAGATTGCTATTACATCCCAGCGGTTGACGAACACTTAAATTTATCAGTTCCAGCAGCCAAGCAGCGGCGAGCTTGGATGTGCGGTTTTACGGGTTCCGCCGGTGATTTGTTGGTTGGCAAAAATTCCGCTTGGTTGTTTATGGATTCCCGCTATTACGAACAAGCCGAATTGCAAGTCGATACTGGAATTATTCAAATATCGAAACTCGGCTTAGAAGGAAATTTAACCTTAATTGAAACTTTAGAAAAACTGGCGGTAGAATCGGCAGAAAAATCAACTAAAATTCGCCTGGGTTTTGACCCGTTTACCGTAGCGACAGAGCAATATCAAAATTGGGTGAAAAAATTCGCGAATGCAGAGATTGAACTCCTACCAATCCGGGACAATTTGACAGACAAAGTGCGATCGCAAACTCCTTGGCAAACAGCCGAGACTTTACCCGCGATTGATGCAGAGCCCATATTTAGCTTACCTGTATCCCTGACCGGAGAAACCGCCGCCGAAAAATTAGCCAGAGTCAGGGAAGCGATGCAAAAAGCCAACATCGATGTGCTTCCGATTACCAACCTCAATCAAATAGCGTGGCTGTTCAACCTCCGAGGCTCGGATATTCCCCACATTCCCATTTTCATATCCTATGCCATTGTCACCACAGATTCAGCATTTTTGTTTACAAATACCGAACGAATTTCACTAGAAATCAAGCAAGAATTGCGGGCGGATGTAACTTTGCTTCCCTACGCAGACTATCCGCATACATTAGAAACTTGCGTAAATTTGCCACATAAAGTTCGGGTACTTTTAGACCCGAAACACAGCACAGCAGGCACGTACCAGTTAATATTAAACCATCAAGAAGCGCAGTTATACAACATCGAAATACTTTTTGAGACACATCCGGTGGAAGGGATGAAAGCTCGCAAAAATCCCGTAGAAATTGAGCAGATGAAATCAGCCAATTTCAAAGCAAGTCGAGCGAAAACTTTGACTTTAAAGTGGTTGACAAAACAGTTAGAAAATGGTAATGTATTGACCGAGTTTGATGTCAAAGAAAGCATCGAAAGATTTTACCAGGAAGAAACTGATTTTCAGACTTTAACTTTTAGAACGATCGCAGGTGCGGGAGCCAATAGCTCGATCGTACATTACGGAACCCCCAGCCCAGAAGTCACCTTAAAACCGGGAGAATTGCTGCTGCTGGACTCAGGCGCGCAATATTTAGCCGGTACAACGGACGATACGAGAACAATAAGTATCGGAGAACCGACGGCGCTACAAATAGAACACTACACCACAGTTTTAATCGCGCACATCAACTGTGCAATGCAGCAATTTCCCAAAGGAACAACGGGAGCGCAATTAGATGCGATCGCCCGTGCGGTATTATGGCAAGAACAGCTAGACTACGGACATGGCACCGGGCACGGAGTAGGCGCGTTTTTAGCCGGTCACGAAGGGCCAAACGGCATCAGCAAATCTGTGCAGTATCCCCTGGAAGCCGGAATGGTAACGAGCATCGAACCGGGATATTACGAACCGGGATGGGGCGGAATTCGCATCGAAAATCTCTATGTTGTCAGGGAAATGCCATCAAAAAACGGTTCGGTTTGGTACGGATTTGAATCCCTGACGTATATTCCGTTTGAGCGCAAATTGATAAATGTCGATCGACTGTCACAGACTCAACTCGCCTGGTTGAATAATTATCACGCTTCGGTAGTCGAGAAACTGGAACCCGTACTTGATGCAGCAACAATTGAATGGTTGAAAACAGCCTGCGCTGCGTTAGGTAAAATTGAGGTTACTGTTAGCCAATAAGCCGATCGTACTCTGCGTGCCCGCCGATCCAAAACCACAAAATACCCTGCTCAATCCCTATACCCAAAGCTCGGTAGTCTTGTCCGGCTCTGACTGACCAATACTTGCCGACTTTTTTGAAATGCAGCGATGGATGAGTTGGATCGGCTTTGAGTAATTCGTAACATCGATCGGCTGAAAGCTTTACGGTTTCAGGTAAAGCGTTGTAGCATTCCCAAAATCGACGAGTCGTGTAGTGCATCAAATTTCCCGATAGCGCCCCGCCTCAAAATCTGCGATCGCCTCCTGGGCTAAATCTTCCAACTTACCGCCAGCAATATCTTGTTCTAACTGCTCGTCCCAACGCCGATAATCCAACTCAAAAAACCATTCCAAAAGTTGATGAAACTTATCTGGTGGTAAATCCAGGATAGCGGCTTCAATTTGCTCGATCGTCAACATAGAGCTTCTGACCTGTAGCTAGTTATATCTATCAAAATTATACTAATAAAGCTGGTGACAGGATTTGAACCTGCGACAGGCTGATTACAAATCAGCTACTCTACCAACTGAGTTACACCAGCAGTGAAACTTAATATAGCAAACTTATAGTCATTAGCGCAACCCCCCCAGCCAACTTTTTTTTCAAATTCGCCCAAAACCCCTCCCCGTAAGGGCAAAACCGAAATTGTCTGCCCACTGCCAATTAACTAATCGCACCGCCAAATCTTAATCGTCTGATCCGCACTGCCGCTAGCGAGCAAATTGCCCGAAGGTGCGATCGCCACCGAGTACACCGTACCCGAATGTCCCTTCAGACTGCTCAACAACTCCCCCGTCTGCAAATTCCAAATATTAATCGTATTATCATCGCAGCCACTAACCAGAGTCAAACCGTCCCCACTGATAGCAACCGAATCGCCCCGACTCACATAATTCTGCAAAATATGCACTGCCTCATTCGTTCCTAAATTCGTTACACCCTTTCCCTTCGCATAATTAGTATTTAAAATCCGCAACAAACTGCCCGTGTGCAAATTCCGCAGCTTAATCGTATAATCATTGCTGACGCTGGCAAGAACCTGACCGTCCGGCGCGATCGCCACAGAATTCACCCCAACATTCAACCCCGAAAGAGTCCGCAGCAACTTGCCGCTTTCCACATCCCAAACCTTGCTCGTCGCATCCGAACTGCCACTCGCCAATATTTTACCGTCCGGGCTAAAAACCACCGAATTCACATTGTCCGAATGACCCTTCAAAGTCCGCAGCAACTCACCACTCCGCAAATTCCACAGCTTAATCGTATTATCAGCCCCGCCGCAGCTAGCAATTACCAGCCGCTTGGGGTTAATCGCCACCGAATTCACCTCCATAGAATGTCCCGGAAAAGTACACAGCAAATCACCGTTGTGCAAATTCCAAAACTTAATTGTTTCGTCCGAACTGCCACTGACCAACATTTTTCCGTCATAGCTAATCGCAACCGAATTTACGCGATCGGAATGTCCCGTCAGAGTGCCAATTAATTCCGCTGTTTCTAAATTCCAAATCTTAATAGTTTTATCCCAACTACCGCTAGCCATAATTTTACCGTCAGGGCTAATCGCCAGAGAATTCACAAATGATGAATGTCCCGGCAGCGTATATACACACCGCCATTTTTGATGTTTTAATTTGTGAGCTAATTCCTTCACCCGCTTAGCTGCCGCCTCAGCTTCCTCTCTGCGTTTGAGTTCAGCCTCCTCCAAACGCTGGCGTTCCGCCCTAGCTTTCGCCTCTCGCAGTGCCAGCCGCCGCATCTCTCCCTTATAGACTATTCGCTGCTGCTCCTGAATTTCTTTAAGAGTTTCTATATACGGTTGGGCCCAATCTTTAGAAAACCATTCATGAGCAAATTCCGCCTCTAATTTAAATAACTGAGGTTCGTGAGTAAAATCGATATTTAAATAATACAAATCAGCTAAAAAAGCGGCCAATAACTTGTGAATAGTCACAATTATTTGCCGAATAATCCGCAGGCTCAGCTTTTTGTCTTTCCCCTCTGCTTCCAACTGGTTATAAACCTCTTCCCAATTCCAAGGCTGCATCGCCACTAGAGAAACGCTCTGATTGATGACTCCCCAAAAACCCACATGAAAATTAACTTCATAATCGCTAATATCGCTGTACAGTATAGCAGTCGGTACGGGAGACAACACAGTCTGCAACCGCTCCACATCAATATCAGAAATGGATTTTTTGAAATAGTCTCCGTAAAACTGAACCGGGCACAAATCTCCGTGCGGGGGGTAGTGCTGGTTCAAAAAAGCTCTTAACTTAGCCGGCAGCTCGATATTCAGATTGTGGCGAAACGAATCGGGGCAATCTTCGCTAATTTTTGCGGGAGCAACTAACAGCAGCAATCGGTGCTGCTGCTGCTGCAAAATCTGTTCCGTTTCCTGCCTGCTCAAATTAGAAAACCAGTTGTCCCTATCCCAAATTGTTTGAATTTCGCTCAGCTTAACTCGAATTGCTTCTGATTGAAACTCCCGCATTAAGTCGCGGCAAAGCCTGCTAATTGCCCGCTTATCTCTTACTTCTTGTGCCTTAATTCGATTAGCCCGTTCTTCCTTTACCCATTCTTCTGCGTCGGCGATGGCGATTAATTCTTGTTCTCTGGCCTGCTGCCGCTGCAAATATCTTACTTGTGCTTTAATCCAGCGGGGGTCTTTTTTGATTTGCTGATTCAAAGCTGAAGAACCAGAGGGCTCAATTTCTGCATAGCGTTCGTTGACAGCGCTTGCTCCCAATCTTTCTCCCAATTCAGAGGCTACAGGCTTCAACAGTTCAATTAGGGTGTCTGAGACGGGGCGGGGTAAGGACATACCAGTTAAAACTTTTTCTTATTTAAGGACGATCGCGCGAGTCAGGGATATCTCACTGGGGCGGGGACTCTTGGCAGGGCTATTAGATTTGGGCGATCGGCCGATGATATATGTAAGGCGTATCGTGCAGGCGTATCGTGCAGCGGCGCAAGTTTAGCACCTTAACTCAATAATAGTATTTATACACTTTACATTTTACCCCGAATCTGAATCCAAAGCACCGACGGAAAAGACTTCAGGATATGCGATCGACCCTGAGTTCCCCCAATTTGTTTTTTTTGTTGCCTTTTGACTCGCTCTTGTCTATAATCGTACTTCACAACCATAATTACGGTATTCCGACCTAATAACCGTACTTTCTCGTTTAGGAACAAATATAATGAGCCCGTGGCAACGCCTAACTCAACACCTTCACTGGCCACAGCAGCCATCAGCCAGCACAAATCAATCATTTACTGCCCTGAAAAGATTTGTGTCCCTATTTTTAGTGGGAATAACTTTAAGTCTGGCGGTTGCATCCTGCGGCCAGGGAACCACCAACAACCCCGCAGCCACTCCAGGCGGTGCTACCCCAGCAGCTAACAAAGGCAACGTAGAATTAACCCTAGTATCCTTCGCCGTCACCAAAGCCGCCCACGAAGCGATAATTCCCAAGTTTGTAGAACAATGGCAAAAAGAAAAAGGCCAAACCGTCACCTTCAACCAAAGCTACGGCGGTTCCGGTTCCCAAACTCGGGCCGTAATTGACGGGTTAGAAGCAGACATCGTACACCTAGCCCTCGCCCTCGACACCGCAAAAATCGAAAAAGCCGGACTCATTGAGCCCGGGTGGGAAAAAGAAGTCCCCAACGAAGGTATAGTCAGTAAATCCGTAGGAGCAATAGTCACCCGCGAAGGTAATCCCAAAGGCATCAAAACCTGGGAAGATTTAAGCAAAGACGGAGTAAAAGTGATTACTGCCGATCCTAAAACATCAGGCGTTGCACGCTGGAATTTCCTCGCACTTTGGGGTTCGGTTGTTAAAACCGGAGGAGACGAAACCAAAGCATTAGACTTGACTACTAAAGTTTACAAAAACGTCCCCATCCTGACTAAAGACGCCCGCGAAGCCACCGACGTATTTTTCAAACAAGGCCAAGGCGACGCCTTAATTAACTACGAAAACGAGATTCTTCTGGCTGGTCAGAAAGGCGAAAAACCGACTTATACTATTCCCGAAGTCAATGTTTCGATCGACAATCCGATTGCCATTGTCGATAAAAACGTTGATAAACACGGCACTCGCGAAGTCGCCGAAGCATTTGTCAAATTTCTGTATACCCCAGAAGCTCAGCGAGAATTTGCCAAAGCAGGCTTCCGCCCAGTAGATGCGACAGTAGCGGCGGAACCAGAATTTGTCCAAAAATATGCCCCCATCAAAACCCTATTTACAGCTCAAGACTTAGGAGGTTGGGGAGATATTCAGAAGAAATTCTTCGATGACGGAGCTGTTTTTGACAAAATCCAAGGTTCGATTAGACAGTAGTGGCCGGGGCGGGTTTACGAGATGAGTGGTTTTAGGCAATTATTTTTGGTAAAACCCTCCCCGGAGCGCAATTATTCTTTCCAACTCAAAACTATTGACTTATGGCTGAATCATCTGCAATCAGTAACCCTCAATCTCCGATCGAAAATATCAAAAGGGCGATCGGCAAAATCACATTACCTTGGGGAATCACCCTAGGCTACCTCAGCTTAATGCTATTGCTCCCAGTTGCAGCAATGCTGCTGAAAGCCAGCACAGCAAACCCCGCCGAATTTTGGGCAATTGCCACCAGTCCGATCGCCCTTTCCGCCTACGATGTCACCTTCTTTACGGCATTAATTGCAGCATTAATTAACGGAGTATTCGGCACATTAATTGCCTGGGTATTAGTCCGCTACGACTTTCCCTTAAAACGGATTGTCGATGCAATCGTCGATTTGCCTTTTGCCCTGCCCACCTCCGTCGCAGGTTTAACCCTCGCCACAGTTTACAGCGATAACGGCTGGATTGGTTCGCTTTTTGCACCTTTGGGAATCAAGATATCGTTTACTCGATTGGGTGTAGGTATAGCGATGATATTTATTTCCTTGCCATTTATCGTTAGAACGGTACAGCCAGTTTTAAACGAAATGGAAAAAGATATCGAAGAAGCAGCTTGGTGCTTAGGGGCTTCTCAATTTGAAACCTTCTGGCGAGTAGTTTTGCCGCCACTATTTCCGTCTATTTTAACCGGAGTAGCACTCGGATTTTCGCGAGCGGTTGGCGAGTACGGATCTACTGTAATTGTAGCTTCTAACATACCGTTCAAAGATTTAATCGCGCCAGTTTTAATTTTCCAAAGGTTGGAACAGTACGACTATGCAGGAGCAACAGTTATTGGCACTTTCATGTTAGCTATTTCCCTGGCAATGCTGTTCGCCATAAATCTATTACAAGCATGGAGAAGACGCTATGACGGCTAATATCAATTCACCCGTTGGTTACAAATTTCCGCCCAGTGGTTCTAGCCGGAGTCAGGAAAAAGCTTGGGTAAAACCAACTTTGATCGGAATTGCGATCGGCTATCTCGCTCTGGTCTTATTTATCCCCACTCTCAACGTTTTTTATCAAGCTTTCAGAAAGGGATTTGATCCATTTTTGTCTAACTTAACTTCGCCGGATTTTCTGCACGCAGCGCAACTTACCCTGGTAATTTCTCTGATAGTTGTGCCTATAAATACAGTATTCGGTTTGTGTGCAGCCTGGGTAATTGGTCGCAATAAATTTCGGGGCCGCACGCTATTAATCAGCCTTTTAGACGTGCCTTTTGCCATCTCTCCCGTAGTTGCAGGTTTAATGATTGTACTGCTTTACGGTCGGGTGGGATGGTTCGGACCTTGGCTGGAGGCGGCCAATATCAGGGTTATTTTTGCCTTCCCTGGAATGGTGCTAGCTACTGCCTTTGTTACCTTGCCTTTTGTGGCGCGCGAAGTGATTCCTGTTTTGGAAGAAGTGGGAACTGATCAAGAAGAGGCGGCGAAAACTTTGGGAGCAAATGACTGGCAAATTTTCTGGAATGTCACGCTTCCGAGTATTCGCTGGGGATTGCTTTACGGAGTAATTTTGACCAATGCTAGAGCAATGGGAGAATTTGGAGCCGTCTCTGTGGTGTCGGGAAATATTGCTAAAAAAACGCAAACTTTGCCTTTGTTTGTAGAGGATGCTTACAAGCAGTACGCGACGCAAGCCGCATTTTCGGCGGCGGTAGTTCTAGGTCTTTTAGCAGTTGTTACCCTCGTGCTTAAGGAGATTTTAGAACGAAAAACTAGGATCAAAGAAGTTGAAGAATAGTCATTAGTCATTAGTCATTAGTCATTAGTCATTAGTCATTAGTCATTAGTCATTAGTCATTAGTCATTAGTCATTAGGGCTTTAGGGTGCGCGCTGTGAACCTCATCCCTCAAACCAGTCAGTAGTAGGGTGCGGCGCTATCGACAATCTGGTTGGAAGCTCGAAAATCTCGCAGATCCGCACCCTACAAGATATTGGTGCAAAATGTAAACTGAAACAAACATTAGGAGTCCCAAATGTTAGATCACAACACTAGCGAATCTCTATTTGAGGCGATCGGCAATTTTGACAAAACCCAAGAATCAGATATTCTCCAATCTGATAGTCGTGACAACAGACCAACTCAAACGCGCATTCGCATTCGTATTCCTAAAGAATACCATCAGGAACCTGTCATTTCTCACCTGATTTCTGAATACGGTTTGACGGTGAATTTTAATGCTGCTTTGTTGGGTGTTAAAACTTTAGATGACGGTTGGTTTGACTTGGAACTTAACGGTACAAGTAAACAGATTGAAACGGCTCTGATTTATCTCAATGATTTAGATGTGGAAATCTGGAGCAATTCCAATCATCCCGATGAAGAAACTTGGTAATTAGTGAGTCTTTGACGCACCAACCTGGAAGAGGAGTTAATATTTTGGACTGCCACGCCTAATTTTCTTTCTTCGAGCCGGTTTATTGAGTCTAATAGGCTCCAGGAATGTTAGTCATGAGTCAGCCTATCTCTTCCTGTAAAATTACATTTATCACGCTTCTAGTGAGGAATACAAGTGGTCATAAAACTCAGAGGACTTGTATTCCTTACTGCCAAGTAATTTGATTGCGGTTGTTCGTTAGCGAAGCCCTCGAAGAGGATCGCACATACAGATAATTCAGCAGCCAACAAGTACCAAATAACACCAGCTTACAGCTAATAACCGTGATTGATGACTCTTGATTAACCCATATCGATCATCATCAGTTAACTATTCGATTGACATTTTTTATAAAATCTGGTGTTTTCTCCATCTCTGGCATATCAATAAACAGCGCGCAAGTCTTCTCCAACATTGTTGTAACAGCCGGAACAATATCCCCCTTTAAAACTTCTAAACAATCAAACTAACTCCGTTAGGGCGGGAGAGCACAAAAAAATGTTTTTGTCAATATTCAATTTAGGTGAAAGTTAGGTTAGATGAAATTAGGGGCGATCGACTCTCATCCGCGCTGGAAAAAGATCGATCGCTGCTGCGGTTGGTTTGTGATATGAATTTGATGTGTGTGTGTACCAGGAGAATTTGAACGTGGAACTCTATAAAGAACGGAAACACCAGATAGTTTTTGCAGATTCACAAGTTAAAGATTGTGAAAGTTTAACAGAAACGGTCAATCCCGATACAGAAATTGTTATTCTGAATGCTGATCGCGACGGGATCGAGCAAATCGCCGAAACACTTAAACAGCGGCAAAACATTGCAGCCGTCCACATTTTGTCTCACGGCGCAGCAGCCAGCTTACAACTGGGAGGCACAGAACTAAATCTCAGCAACATTGAAAGCTACCGCAATTATTTAGAAACATGGTTTGCTTTGCCAGCAGCCGAGGCAAACTCGAACTCTTCAATTACAGCTAAACCCGAAATTCTGCTTTACGGTTGCAACGTCGCCGCCACAGAAGCAGGTGTTGCCTTCGTGGAAAGGCTGAGCCAGCTCACGGGAGCAAATATTGCCGCTTCCGATAACTTGACCGGCAGTGCGGCACTGGGTGGAGACTGGGAACTCGAAGTAACTACGGGAAACATAGAAACACCTTTGGCATTTTCTGCTGAGGCGAGGGAAGCTTACAGTGCAGTTTTAGTCGCCACATTTGCCGAACTGCAAGATGCGATAACTCTGGCTAACGCTTTGCCCAATGCAGACACGATTTCCATCACCGGCAACATCACCTTAGCCGCCGGAGACGTTCTGCCCAGAATTTCCACCCCCATCACGTTTACCGGCGGCGGTTTCATCATAAATTTCGCTAATAACCGGGGCTTTTTTGTAGACAGCGGGACTGCCCCAGTCAGCTTTTCCAACCTGACATTGACTGGTGGTCGAGCGCTAGGCGGTGCCGGTACAGGCGGCGGTGGAGGTGCGGCCGGCATGGGAGGCGCACTATTTATCAACACCGGCGATGTCACAGTTAATAGCGTTACCTTCAATGGCAACAGCGCTACGGGCGGCGCGGGCAGCGCCGCCCCCGTCAGTCCTGCAGTCGCAGGCCCTGGCGGCAACACCGATTTTGCAAGCCTGTTTCCCTTCGTTTCCGCAGGTGGCCCCGGTCAAGCAGGCCTCCCGGGCTTGCCAAGTATCGGCGGGGCAGGTGGGCCCGGCGGCCCCGGCGGCAATGGTGGCGCTGGCACTGGCGGATTGCCAGGAACCGGTCTCAACGGCGGAATTGGTGGCGCGGGAGGGGTTGGTGGCAGCGGTTTACCGGGCGGTACTAATGGCGGAGTTGGAGGCATCGGCGGCGCTGGCGGCGCTGGCGGCCTCGTCGGAGGCGGTGGCGGTGGCGGTGGCGCTGGCGGCACCGGCGGCCCGCCAGGTTCGGGGATTGCAGGCGCTGGGGGCAGTGGTGGCGCTGGCGGCCTGGGTGGCTTTGGCGGCGGTGGCGGCGGTGGCGGCGCTGGCGGTACCGGCAGTGTCGCAGGTGCGATCGGCGGTGGCGGTGTCGGTGGCTTCGGTGGAGGTAGCGGCAGCGGTGCAGCATCAGTAGCCAGCACGACCCTCGGAGGTTTCACCCCAGGTGGCACTAGTAGCCCAGCCAGTGGCGGCGGCGGTGCTGGTTTGGGAGGCGCAATTTTTGTTAAGGGTGGCAGTTTGGCTCTCAACAACAGCACTTTGTTCAACAACACAGCAATAGGCGGCGATCCGGCCGGCCCAATACCCGCTACACCTGGTTTTGGGGCGGGTGCCGCGATTTTTGTCAACTTAGGCGCTAGTGCAACTCTCACTAACAACACCATTACGGCCAACACTGCTGATCCTGATCCGGTTTTTGGCCGCGGCGGCGGAATTGCTACTAACGGCGGTACGGTAAATCTCAGAAATTCGATCGTCGCAGGTAATGTTGGCGGCGCGAATCCTGACGTGTTCGGGACCTCTTTCGCCGCCACCAGTATCAACAATTTGATCGGGAATGTTACTGGCAGCAATTTACCTGTCGCCCAGCAACTGACAGTTCCTCTAGCAAATGTCATCGCCCTTACCCCAGGATTGAACCAGGCTACAGGCGTTCCCGTGACTTATGCTTTGGCTGACAGCACTGCGACTCCTAATCCGGCGATCGATACTGGGGATGCCACGGCTGCGGCTGCTGCTGGCGCGACGGACCAGCGGGGTGCTGGCTTTCCTCGGACGATCGGCGCTAGTGTTGATATCGGTGCTTATGAGTACGGCCCGATCGTCACAGGGGTTAAATTCAACGACCTTAACGGGGATAGCCTGCAAGGTGCCGCGGCGACTGAACCAGGTCTTCCGGGCTGGGTGATTTCTGTAGGCACGAAGAGCGCTACTACCGCAGCCGACGGCACTTACATCATCCGCGACGTAAAAACAGATACTCCGATTACAGAAGCGCCCCCCGCTGGAACGCCTGCGACTGCTTGGGTGCAGACTCTCGGCCCGACTCCGGCAAATACGGGTATTGTTAATGTCACCGGTGCCAATTTCGGCAACTTCCAGAAAACATCGATCGCAGGCAAAACCTACACCGATCTCGCGGGCAACGGCTTCACGCCCGATGACACCGTATTAAACGGCATCACCGTTAACTTATACAAAGACACCAACAACAACAACACGCTAGAAGTCGGCACAGATACTGTTGTCGGCACTGCACAAACCACTGCAGGAGCAGGAGATTACACATTCTCGGAGATAGGCCCCGGCAATTACCTGATACAAGCCACTGCCCCAGCCAACTCCAGCATCTCTTTCCCCGCTGCCGCAATTCTCGTTAGTGCCCAAAGCGGTACTCCCGTCACCGGTCAAAACTTCGGCGTTTTCCAAAACATCACCGTTAGTGGCACCAAATTCACCGACATCACAGGCAACGGCTTCTCTGCTGACGACACCCCCCTCAACGGCACTACCGTTCGCTTGTTCAAGGATACTAACGATAACAGCACTTTAGATAGCGGTGATGCGGAAATTGCCTCTCAAGTTACCGGAACAGCGCCAGCAGCTCCTGGCACTTATACCTTTCCCAACGTCGGCTCCGGTCGGCACTTTGTGAGAGAAGACGTGCCGACTGGTTTCTCACAAACCGCCGGCCCGACTTTTTATCCAATTAACCCAGTCAGCGGCACAAACATTACGGCTCAAGACTTCGGCAACTTCCAGTTGGGCAAAATCAGCGGGATTAAATTTAACGATCTCAACAAAAATGGCATCCAAGAAGCGCCAGCAGAAGAACCCCTAGGAGGCTGGACAATCTACCTGGATGCCAACAACAACGGCGTCCAAGACGCAGTAGCCGCCGAAACAGGCACTAACGCCGCCGTCACCGATGTCGCCGGTAACTACCAGTTCACCAACTTGCCAGCCGGCACTTATACAGTGCGGGAAGTGCCACAAACAGGCTGGACGCAAACTGTACCCCCGGTCAATGCAGCCACGCCTACTCTTTCCGGCGCGTTTACGATCGCCGTCACTAGCGGTACCGACTCCCAAAATAACAACTTCGGCAACTTCAAGCCCAATAGCATCAGCGGTCTGAAGTTCAATGACCTCAACAACAACCGGGTACAAGATACCGGGGAACTAGGGCTTGCCAACTGGCAATTTTTCCTCGATACCAACGATAACGGCACTCTCGACACTGGGGAACCGAACACCCTTACCGATGCCGCAGGCACCTACAAATTCCTCGATTTGTCAGCCGGAACCTACAAGGTGCGGGAAGTCTTGCAACCTACTTGGACGCAAACTACCCCCAACCCCGATGACATCACTGTCACCAGCGGTCAAGACATCGCTAATATCAACTTCGGCAACTTCCAGTCGAGCACTATTAGCGGTCAAAAATTCAATGACCTCAACAACAACGGCCTTAAGGATGCCGGAGAATTGGGGCTAGGTAACTGGCAAATATTCCTCGACAGTATTAATCCCGATGGCATCTTTCAGCAGGGCGAACCCACTACCATCACTGATGCAGCGGGCAACTACACTCTCCGAGATATACCCGCAGGTACTTACCAGGTAAGGGAAGTCCAGCAAAATGGCTGGACGCAGACGACCCCCAACCCCGCCCCCGTTACGGTTAATCCCTCTGATAACATCACAGGCATTGACTTCGGCAACTTCCTGCCGCAACCCGGGGCGATCCGAGGTCTGAAGTTCCAAGACACCAACAACAATGCCACTCAGGATGCTGGAGAACCGGGTTTACCCAATTTCCAAATTCAGTTAACCAATGTTGTAGCTGGAACTGCTCCTGCTCCTGTTACCACTACCACAGACAACAGCGGCAACTACCTGTTCGCGAACCTAACGCCGGGAACCTACCGCGTCAGGGAAGTCAACCAACCTGGGTTCACCCAAAGCACACCCGAACCCGCCGACATCACCCTAACTTCAGGCGCTATTGTCAGCGGCATCAACTTCGGCAACTTCCCAGCGCCGACGCCGACGCCGACACCTGAACCGACTCCGACGCCGCCACTGCCACCTGTACCGACGCCGACGCCTGCACCTACACCGACGCCGACGCCTGCACCTACACCGACGCCGACACCTGCACCTGTAACGACGCCGACGCCTGCACCTGTAACGACGCCGACGCCTGCACCTGTAACGACGCCGACGCCTGCACCTGTAACGACGCCGACACCTGCACCTGTAACGACAGATTTGGTTTGCCCTGAGAACTTCCCCAGGATCGCTACTCCCAATCAGCCCGGCACTCCTTCAGCGGGTGTGAGCAACGGCCCTAACGGCGACGATACGATCGTGGGTAGTGTCGCCAGTGACTCTATCTTCGGGTTGGGTGGCAACGATTTGATCTTTGGTCGAGGGGGCGGTGACTATATCAATGGCAATATAGCCAACGATACTATCTACGGAGGCATCGATAACGATACTCTCTTTGGTGGCAAAGGGTTTGACCTGATTTTTGGCGATCGCGGTAACGATACGATTTATGGCAATCGTGGCAACGACTCTCTTTCTGGCGACGAAGGCAATGACATATTGTACGGGGGCAAAGCCGATGACGTAATTTTGGGAGGCGCGGGCGACGACGTGCTATTTGGCGATCAAGGCAATGACACTCTCTGCGGCGGCGAGGGTAACAATACCTTAATTGGCGGCAGCGGCGATGATTTGCTCTTTGCTGACACCGGCGATGACTTGCTCTTTGGCGGCATTGGCAGCGATACCCTCGTCGGCGGCAGTGGCAGCAATGGCTTTGTCTTGTCAGCGGGCGGAGGAATTGACACGATTTTCAACTTCACCGCAGGAGTTGATTCGATCGGGTTGGTGGGAGGCTTGGACTTCAATCAACTGTCATTGACCGAAACTAATGGCTCGACGGCGATCGGAATCGCCAACAGCGACCGGATTTTGGCTATACTTACGGGCGTACAGCCGAGCCAGTTATCGGCTCAGAGTTTTAGCTTGCTGGTTTAGTCTGCATATCAAACTCGGCAGTTAAAACCGAGCATACACTTGCCTGCTGTCCCTGCAGAGAGGGACTAGCGGGAAACAGAACCTCTAAGCATGGGTTTCGAGGCTCTGCCAAAGAAGGGGAACGAATTCCGTTCCCCTTCTTTGGTCAAATTTGTTCGAGATACTTGAGCAAGTCGGCCATTTCTTGCGGACTCGGTTGAAACTGCGGCATTGGTGGGGTTTGCCCGCTGGTGACTTGCCGGATCAGATCGAATTCGGATTTGCGCTCGGACACTCCGTGCAAGTTGGGCCCGACTTGACTGTCTGAAACGGAGATGTGACACCCCGCACAGTTCATTTGAAAGATGGCGGAACCCTGAAACGGGTTGCCCGTGAGGGATAGTACGCTTTTGACGTAAGGATCGGCGACTTGAAACTGACGAATTGCGAGCGTCGCCAAGATGATGGCAAGCAACACCGCTAGCGCAAATATGGCAAGTCGCTCGATCGGGTTTTTAATTTCATTCCGGGCAAGTTGGTTATTCAAAGGAGTTCAATTAAAAATAGTATCTACAAGAAAATTTATTTCTCATAACATAGCTTAATCGTTCGCAGCGGGGAGAGCAAGGTCTGATACTCCCGGAAGGGCGTTTTTTGGCAAATTCATCTGTGTAAGTGCTGGTAATATTAAAAATAGGTTGTTAAATCTTAACGTTAAGGAGATCTCATGGTAGAACCGCTGCTTTCAGGTATTGTTCTGGGTCTAATCTTTGTTACTCTGGCGGGGCTGTTTTTTGCTGCTTATCAGCAGTACAAGCGCGGCGATCAGTTGGGTATCAATAAGTAAAAGGGTCTACAGTCCCTCACTCAGGCTGTCAGGGGAATTGGGAATTGGGCATGGGGCATGGGGCATGGGGCATGGGGCATTGGTTATTAAATCGGCCTACTGACTTCTTCCCTCTTCCTTTTTCCCTCTTCCTTCTTCCCTCTTCCTTCTTCCATCCGTTACATCCGTTGCCGAACTTCCGTCTTCCTTCTTCTCGACATCCGTTACATCCGTTACATCCGTTGCCGAACTTCCTTCGTTAAAGATATCGATCGAGAATAGCAGCAGTTTCCAAGCCTGTTTTTTCCCAGCTAAATAGTTTTGCTCTGGCTAAACCGAGCTCCCGCAAGTGCGATCGAACTTTGGCATCGACTGCAAGCTCTTGCATAGCAGAGGCAATTTCCTCGACGTTGTAGGGGTTGACTAACCATGCGCCGTCCCCCGCCACTTCCGGCATTGAAGACAGGTTAGAGGTGATGACAGGAGTGCCACAGGCCATTGCTTCAAGCACGGGGAGACCGAATCCTTCCCAAAGACTCGGGAAAACCAGGGCGATCGCTTGGTTGATAACTTTGGGCAAGTCGGCTGGGGGGAGGTAATCTAGGAATTTTACTCGATCGACCAATCCCAATTCTTGAACCTGCGCTTTCAGCAGCGGCGTATAGCGCTTATCTTCCGAACCTGCTATCCACAATTCGTACTCGGAATTATCAGGGACAGCCGCAAAAGCTGCTACAACTCGCTGCACGTTTTTATAAGGATTGTGGCGGCCGATATAAAGAAAATAATTGCTTGTTGGCAAGTCTAAAAAACGGAAAAAACTGGTATCGTATCCGGGGAAAATTGGCGTAATTAAATTAGTAGGAATATGGCAAAAATTATTGATATCTTTAGCAGTTGCTTCCGAGTCGCAAATGACGTGTTCAGCCTGCCGCAGGACTTGGGGAATGTAATAGCGGTGGTAAGGTGTCAGAGGATCGAAGCGGCGGGGAAATCGCAGCGCTATCAAGTCATGTACTGTAATTATATAGCGGCAACCTGCAAATAGAGGAGCTTCGGGAATTGGGGAAAATAACAGGTTAGATTTTAGCTGTTTGTAAATTTTGGGGAGTTGGGTTTGTGTCCACAGCAATCGGTTGATGTGTCCTTTGGTTCCTTGTTCTGGTGTGAGGTTTGGGGGGATTTGGTAGCAGTTACTATTGGGGAATTTTTCGGCTGTTAGTAATGTTGGATTGAGGGATTTTAGATGGGGAAATAGGTTTTTGGCGTAGATGGCTAAGCCAGTCGGTTTGGAAATTAGGAAAGAAAGGTTAATTAGTAAGTTAGATTGGGGATTGGGCATGGGATAATATGTAGATTGCGGTTTTTGGGTGGGATTTTTTTTAACCGCAGAGGGCGCAGAGGACGCAGAGAGGAGAAAGGAAGAGAGGGAAGATTTAAAGATATTGCTGTAAGATGTTGGCGGTTGCTGTTCCGGTTTTGTGCCAACTAAATTGAGATGATCTGGCTAAACTAGCAGTTTTTAAGTTCGATCGCACTTTTGAATCTGTTGCTACTGTTTGCATGGCTTCGGCTATTTCTCCGACGCTGTAAGGATTGACTAATAATGCGGCATCTCCGGCGACTTCTGGCATCGATGACAGGTTGGATGTGATGACGGGTGTGCCGCAAGCCATTGCTTCTAAAATTGGTAAGCCGAATCCTTCCCATAGTGTAGGGAAAACTAGGGCGATCGCCTGATTCATCAGTACGGGCAATTCAGAATAGGGAACGTAACCGAGAAACTTTACCAAAGATTGTAAACCTAATTTTTCAACTTGTGCTGTCAACTGCGGTGTGTAGGCATTGGGAGGCCCTGCTAGCCACAATTCGTAATTTGTGCGATCGGGCAAACTCGCAAATGCACCGATTAATCTTTCCAAGTTTTTGTAAGGATCGTGTCTGCCGGTATAAAGAAAATAATTTTTGGCTGGCAAGTCGAGATATCTAAAATTGATATTATCGCAAGCTAGGGGAATTGCGGTCATCTTTTTATGAGGAATTTGGAAAAAGTTAGCAACATCTGCCGCCGTTGCTTGAGAATCGCAAATAATGTGTTCTGCTTGCCGCAAAACCTGCGGTATGTAGTAGCGAAAATAAGCTGTTAATCGAGAAAACCGTCGGGGAAATCGCAAAGGAATTAAATCGTGAACTGTGACAATGTAGCGACAGCCGGAATACAAAGGTGCTTCGGGAATAGGGGAAAATATCAGGCTTGACTGCAATTTTTTGTAAATTTTAGGTAACTCAAACTGAGTCCACAGTAGCCTGTTAATTTGTCCTTTCGGGCCGCGATTCGGTGTCAGAGTTTCGGGAATTTGGTGGCAAGTATAATGGTTAATTTGCTGGGAAGTCAGTAATGTTGGTTTTAGCTTTTGCAGTTGCGGGAAAAGATTAGCTGCATAAGTTCCGATTCCCGTTGGTTCAGGACTTAAGAAGGATAAATTGATTAAAAGTGGGTTAGACACGCTTGAATTAGCCTTTAAGTTCGATCGAGCATTTGAGCTATATCGGCAGGATTTGGCAGCCGAATTGTAGCATACTCTTGGTGAAGAATATCAAAAAAACTATTGACTTTTTTCTCAAAATGTGCAAGTCTAAAGTTCTGACTGCGTTGCTGTGCACCAGCTTGAAGTTCTGCTAGCAAATCAGGATTAACAATTAGTTGATGTGAATGCTGGCACAGTTCCTCAAGGGTATTGAACACAAAGCCCGATCGCCCATGTTCGACAATTTCCGGTTGGCCGCCACCGTTGAAAACAATCGGAGCACAATAGTTGTGCATTGCTTCCACAGTCGCCATCCCGAAATGCTCAAATCTTTGAGGATTGACTTCACCCAAACCGCAGCCGTGCCAAAATATACTTGCTCTAGCATAAAGTGATTTTACCTCATCAAAGTCAACATTGACTTTGAGATCTATCGCCCTTGAATCTTGCTTCAATAAATTCTGAACCGTCTTTAAATAAGGATTTTTCGGAATGCTGCTGCCAACTAAGATTAGTCGCCATCCTTCAAGTTCTTTGGGATAATCGGCTAGCAAACAGCGGAAAGCTTTAATTAGTTCAATTTGCTTTTTTGTTCCCCCAGCTTCAAACTGTCCCACAGCCAAAATTATGTTTTCTTTCGGCACTTTAACTGTTGCCATTTCCACGGGCGGATAAAGCAGAAAAGTTGGCTGTAGGTTCCAGCGTTTCTCCAACCACTTGACGGTAAATTGACTGTTGGCAATAATGAAAGTGTAATCATCGACAGCAAAGTGACGGTTGCGGAAGGTATTGGGAAAGTGGCAGAAAAATACTGAGATCGGCGACAGTGGTTTAACTTTTTCCAGTTGGTTCGCGTTGATGAAAATATCGTAGTTTTTGCTTTCTCTGGCAATTTCATCAAAGGGATTTTCCATATCTTCCACGATGATGCTGGAATCGATACACTGCATTCCGCGTTTCTCGTAAAACGCCAAGGGCATAATTTTAATTTTGCATCCTGAAAGGTTGAGTCCGTACCAGGATTCTAAGTCGGAAACAGCAACTGGTTTGTTGGCGATAAAAGTAATGTCAAATTCATTTTGTAGCAGCGAGGCGAGGGTAGCGACGTATTTTTGACCCCCACCAATAAAATGCAGTCCGTGATCGTAAATGGCGATCGACATTTTGCGATCGCCCCGAACCACCTGCAATCGAGACAAAATGCGATCGATCTTCATCCGACTGTAAATCACCGCCAACTTTTCCGACAACTGTGGTAATACAGTTTCAATGATTTCTGGTTTCTGATAATCTAGAAGTTTTTTAATCGCGACAAATAAACTCTCGAACAGCAAATCGTACTGCTTGTTAGTAAAAAAATCCGAAGTATGAATTCCTTTGACTAATTGCAACGGTTCATGTTTTGCCAAATACAAAAACCGATTGCGGTTGCAGAAATACTCGGTAAGTTTGCTACCTTTACTCGAACCGCGATACTCGTGATGGGCGATAGCTGCGGGAGTATAAAGCATTTTCCAACCGCGTTTGTGGCAGCGTTTGGCAAACTCTACATCCTCAAAATACATCACAAAATCTTCATCTATCGGCCCCACATCTTCGAGACATTTCCTGCGGAAAAGCACCGCCGCCCAACAAAGCCCTTCGACTTCCCGTTCTGTATCGTACTGTCCCGAATCTTTTTCGCCAAAGCCGACATCTTGCCAATAAAAATTAGGTAATTGCTGAATACCAGCGCTGTTAATTCGCCCGTCTTTAAACAACAATTTGCCGCTAGTCGCACCTAATTCTTTATTAGTTTCTAGCCGTTTTACAAGAATCTCTAACCAGCGACTGTCAAGGGTAGCATCGTTATTTAGAAAGCCGATATATTGCCCTTTTGCTTCGCTGATGCCGAGGTTGAGGGCTTTCGCAAAGTTGTTGGCGGAGTTGACAAAAATCCGAACTTTGGGGAATAGTTCGCGCAGGGAAGTAACGGAATCGTCTTGAGAACAATTATCAATTACAATTAAATCGAGTTGCGATTCGGGATACGCAAGTTTTTGTAGAGATTTTAAGCAATCTTTCGTGTGGCGCAGACCGTTATAGTTGACGATAATTAACGAACATATGGGCAGTGCAGTCATTCGATTTGAGATTTGAGATTTTAGATTTGAGATTTGAGATTGAGTAATTGAAGGATTGAAGAATTTTAGATTTTCGATTTGGAATTGAAGAATTGAATAATTTTAGATTGAAAAATTGAATGATTGAGGGATTTTAGATTTGGGCTTTGGGATTTTAGATTGAGGAATTGAATAATTTTAGATTTTTGATTGAAGCATTGAAGCATTGCTCTCGCGAATAAATATGGGGCCTTGTGACCAAATTATTTTGGGTCATCTTTGATGCTTTATTTTTGTCGATCGAGTAATTGAGCGGTAATCTTCTCTAAAATAGCAGTATGTTGCTGCTGCACTGCTTTAATTTGCTCTATTTCAGACTGAAAAGTTGCAATCGCTCTTTGTTGAGTCTCAAGCTGTGCTGTAACTTCAGGATATTCGCTGCTGAATTCCGATTCAATTTTTTCAAAGATAGTTTGTTGATTTTCTTGCAATTTTTGCAATTGTGTGCTTAATGTATGCACGACCCGCGTATTAGCAAAATTGTAAATTACTTGTCGTTCGAGTACCGGTCTGAGCAATTTTCGGACTATTTTCCTAACGACGATGACTGCGGAACCGAGTCGCCTTTGGTAAGAGGTAATAGGGATATTATAAATGTCGAAACCTGCCTTTAAAAGGGCGATATCTTCATCATCTTCATTTTGGGCGATCGTACTATTTTCTGTTCCCAACAGCGACAGCTCAGCAATACCAATTCGCGGCTCCAAAGTTTGCCGCAATTTATGTATTATCTTTTGAGTTGGTATTTCTTCGTACTCCAAACTTTACTCTCCTTGAGATAACTTACTATGACTTAATTATGGAACAGGCATCTTCGCTGTTGCAATCATTGTAACTAATTGTGAACAAGCCGCTTTGCTGTGTGAATAATTGTAATTAATTGTGGAACAGGCACCTTGCCTGTTCAAGGGCGGGCCGGATGCCCAACCCCTACTCCCCACAAGAAAATTTATCTCTTGCTAAATCAGGATTATTGCTTCCGATATTGGCAATATCTCAATTTAAGCTATAGCAATCCTAAATCATTTGTGAATTTCTTACTCCCTCCCCGAACCCGCGGGGAGGGTTGGGGTGGGGTAAAAAGTTTACGACTCCTGCAAGGATTGCTATAACTCAATTTGACTGTCATCACCAATCATAAACCGCAGAGCTTTTGGACGAGCCGGTGCATTGGTGAGTTGAGCTCGCTGCCCGATCACGCTGTCAACAATTCGCTGGTGAATGCCAACTATTTTCGCCCCTTGCAATATTACACTGTGTTCGATATCAGCATCAATCATCGTCACGCGATCGGCAATACTGCTGTAAGGCCCGATAAAGCAATTTTCAATGCGGCAATTTTCCCCAATTACCACTGGCCCGCGAACTGTAGAATTAATGATTTCCGTTCCTTCTCCTATTTGGACTCGCCCGATAATTTGACTTTTCGCATCTACTTTTAATTCAGTTGAAGCTACGATGCAGCTATCTAAAATGATTTGGTTTGCACTCAGCAAATCATCTTTTTTGCCCGTATCCAGCCACCAACCCTCTAAATTGCAGGCTTCTACGTGTTTTTCCTGATTGATGAGCTGTTGAATGGCATCGGTAATTTCGAGCTCGCCCCGGGGCGAAGGTTGAATTTGATCGATCGCCTCGTGGATAGTAGGAGCAAAAAAGTAAATTCCCACCAGTGCTAAATTTGACGGCGGAACTTTGGGTTTTTCTACTAACTGCAAAACTCTGCCTTTCTCATCAACTTTTGCCACACCGAAAGCAGAGGGATTGGAAACGGGACGCAGCATAATCAGAGCGTCTAGTTTCTGCTTGTTAAAAATCTCTAAAAACGGATCTAACTGATTCTGAATTAAGTTATCTCCCAAATACATAATAAACGGAGAATCGCCCAAAAACGGTCTGGCAACTTTTACCGCGTGAGCGAGTCCTGCCGGCTCTGCTTGCAAGATATAAGTAATTTTCGCCCCGAAGCGAGATCCATCTCCTGTTTTCGTCTTCACCTCTTCCCCGGTTTCGGGACTAATAATAATCCCAATATCAGTAATCCCAGCCGCCACAATTCCTTCAATTCCGTACCACAGTATCGGTTTATTTGCTACAGGAACCAACTGCTTAGCACCCGTATAGGTGAGGGGACGCAAGCGTGTTCCTTTACCGCCAGAGAGGATGAGTGCTTTCATTGGGTGAACTCTGAGTTATCCTTTAGGGTTTGCGGTGCTGGCAAGTATTGCCTGCACTTGTTAGCTCTCGTTGATTTTAAACCACTGCTACCCCGCTGGCAATAGTTGCAGTGTATCCTGACACAAATGATTTATTTTGCTCATACTTTTATAGTGCGGGAGGCACAGAGTGTCAGAAACCAGGTTTATTGCCACAGGAAGCAGTTAAAAGCTGAGGTTTTTGGTCAAAAAAACCCTTTCTTAAGGTCGCGGGTGCGCCCGTTCCGATTTAATTGCGTACCCTTTTAATAGCGGCCATATCGGGCAATCAATTGACTACCACTATTGTTTTGATTTGTCAACCAAGCCCACATCTGATCGCCCTGACAAAAATGCCACCATTCGTTAGGATGTTGCTGAAAACCCGCAGCTATCATCGCATTTTTTAATATTTGCCTGCGACGGTGATATTCCTGTTTTTGCGGCTCCTTGCTATTACAAAAATAATCGGGATAAGAACGTTCTGATATTTCATCAATCGGAGAACCCATATCAATTTGCCGATTGTTTTCATCCACTAAAGTTATATCTAAAGCTGCACCTGTACTGTGAGGGGGAGGCGTTGCGCGATCGAGGCTGGGTACTGCCCAAAATTGATAGACGTGTTCTATAATCACTTGGCCTTTGTCTTCGGAAACCGGAAATTCGCAGCCTTGAGCTAGGGCAATTTGATTAAAAGTATAATCTACCATAAATTGCTGCACTTCCACCGGCCGATAAGCGTCAAATATCAGAATTTTCCAATTTTGATAATTTTGCTGTAGCTGGGTTTGAGCTGCGATTAAACTATCTACAACTCCTTGCCGCAAGTAGTAAGGGGAATCTGCTTTGCTGTTGTGATACGGTGCACCCAACTTTTGATAAGGGTGGGGCATTTCAAAGGCAAAATGTTCTGCTGGAATAGGGACTAAAGGTTCGCCACATTCGTCGATAGCTATTTGCTGGTATGGTTTCATATCAAGGTTTTACCCTACTTTATGATTACTGATGAACTACAATACTCAGTATATGCTTTTCACTTGATTCCGTCGCGCTGCAAATAGCAAAGCAGCTAGAATATCCTTATGTTCTAAATTCTCATAGTCATCTATAATTTCTTTAGCATTCATACCCGAACTAAGTAATTCAATAATTAACTATACTGGATATCGGAGACCGCGCATACAGGGTTTTCCGTGACAGATATTTGGATCGAGTGTGATGCGCTGCAAAAGTTGGTTTTCCATATTTTAGGAGCAAATATTAAATATATCCTAACCTAAAGAGCGTAGCTTTCGATCGGTTTGTAGTAAGGACTTTAGTGCTTTCAATCTCCACCTAAAGTCCTAAAGTCCTTACTATAAAAAATCCTAACTTTGGCGGTAAGCAACTACCGCATAAAACGGATCGCCGCTTGGTATTCGCAGCATTTGCATAAAACTCGGCAAGTTAGGCTTGCGAACAATTACTTCCGGCTTGCTAAATCCAGGTATATTCGCTCCTTTGACAGAATCAAAGTAACCCTTAACTAATTCGACCCGATCGCCCTCGGAACCTTCCCGCCAAGCCGCGATCGCCTTTTGATAAAACATCCGGTTGGAAAAGCTCATAATTGCTATGCCACCAGGCTTCAAAATTCGGTGAATCTCGGCAAAAATCGCATCTGGGTGCTGCAAATACTGTACCGAAACGCAGTTGACAACCGCGTCAAACTCTGCATCCGGCAGTGGCAATTTGGGATTTGCGTTCAAATTCTGCACGAAATAATGATTCAGTCTGCGATTTTTTGCCAACTCTTCTTCATTCATGCCGTGCCCTTCTACATGGGCAAATTGCATCTCGTCGGGCAAGTGAGAAACCCAACTGCTCATCATATCAAAAATCCGAGTATTCGGTTTCAGCCGTTCCCGATATAAATCGGTTAGTTGCTGAATAAATCCATCGTCTACGTGCGTTACAAACCGGGGATAGGAGTAGAACAAATTGTCGTCGGTGTCGTCTAACTTGGTGCGTTGGTCGGCTGGAAGCAACATAAATTCAGATCGCAACTAGATTTACTCTTTCTAGTTTAAGAACAATTAAGAATTGTTAACCGATCCGACAGAGGGCGGATTCCCCGTTTTAGCGTAGCATTCGATCGCCAAAAAACCGACTTACACCCTTTGGGGCTTGTGGCAAGAAGACGGTTTGCCGACTTCCGGCATTGGCGACAAAACTGCAAGAGGTAGGCGGGACGCTGACAGGCGCGATCGCATGGCAGAAAGAGGCCTATTCCGTCGGGAGAGAGCCACGCGCATTTGGCGCATTTGGCTGAGACACTCTGGCGTCGTCTGCGATCCAAAAGCGATGGCTGCCGCTGTTGCCACCGAATTACTCAGCCAGCATTTCGCCAACTTCATCGAGTTGGTTCGGCTCGAACAGGCCGGTGGCGTCGGCCAGGGCGATCGGCGCGGCGGTGTCATTGGGTGTAGTTGGTCCAATCATGGTGAACTCCATCGAACTTTTTTCCACAACTACATCATGCTCGATCGCACATCCCAATCATTGCACTGACCAGTCTTCAAACCTCAATCCAGGGATTCTTTCAAAATCTCCGCGATTCCGGGTAAGTAGAATACCGCTTTTTGCAAGTGCGATCGCGGCTATCCGTAAATCTTGCGTGCCAACGCAGATTTTTGGCCGCCAAAATTCCCTATAATTTTCAGCATCTAGATCGAAGTCAAGCAACTCAAAATCGGTCAGATAGTTAATGGTTTTTCGCAGACTTGCATAAGCTGATATTATTTCATTCCCTGATGTCGCTCGTCTGATACGGTTAAGTCGTCCATACATTTGCTCTTCAAATTTAACGATCGTAATAGCAATATCTTTTGGATTAACTTCACTGACACGCTGCACTATTTGTAGATTACCCTGCCCAAAAAGTGTGGCAGGGTCTGTATCAAATATCCACAAAGTCACTTAGCTGTTTCCTCCACCTCAATTTTATTGGTGGCTTCTGCTTCATCGAGTCGATCGTAATATTCTGCGATTTGTGCATTCCTGTCGCGGCGCAGTTCTGCAATATCTTCTAGCATCTCATCAAAGTGCGGATCGTTTTTAAAAGCTCCTGCCCACTTCATTAAAGGATTTTCAGTTTGGGGAATGTCTACTGTCAGAGAGACTATTTCGACTTTTTTTAGACGCTCGGTCAACAATCGGTGCAAAATTTTTAAAGCTTCTTCTTTAGTAGATCCTGAGCTTCTGCACTCTGGCAATTTCCCAAACTATTGCGCTGTAGAGGTCTTGATCGTGCTTTTCAATTAGAAGTTGATAAGTTAATTGGGTTAAAGGATTCGGAGTAGGGGTTAATACTGTGGCATTCTTCTGTTTTTTCTGGTTGGTTATATTTGGCATTGTAACGCATTGTTTTTCCAACATCCAATTAATTCTTTTCGCAAGGCTTTCAATAGATGTCAGCGGTTCAGAACGCCACCGCACTTAAAGCCTGCGGGATTCTAGCCTTTACCAATCATTCAAGGCTGCGATCGCAACTTCACTCTTAGTCTCAATTCAAATCATCAAAACATTATTGCCAAGAAAACAACTCTATGGTACACTAGAAGATTGTGAATATTAATCAAAAGTAAAGTAACAAGCCGGGAGAAATCAAAATGACACAGCAAACCCTGCACGGAACCAGCCGCAAAAGAAAAAGAACATCCGGTTTTCGCGCCAGAATGCGTACCGCAACCGGTCGATTGGTAATCAAAGCTCGCCGCAGCAAAGGTCGCCACCGCCTCGCAGTCTAGCACTGCATCAAGGTTGAGAGGCCTCCACGATCGCCCTACGCCATGTTGCCCGAGACAAACCGACTTAAGCACCGAAAAGACTTCAGCGCCGTCTACCGCAAGGGAATGCGCCGCAACTCGGCCCATTTCAGTTTAAGAGCTCTGCGTAAACCAAAAAGCGCCGAATTTGCGAAACCGACAGACGAAAAATCCTTGCAGCCCACTCGCACAGGCATTTCCATCAGCCTGAAAGTCAGCAAACGCGCTGTAGTCCGCAACCGGATTAAGCGTCAGATTCGGGCAGCTTTGCGACAGCTATTGCCCCGATTAAAATTCGGGTGGGATTTAGTAATTGTCGTGCGTCCGATCGCACAAGAGTGCAATTATGCAGAAATTCTGCAAGAATTAGAGCAGTTGTTGGTAGAAGCCGAGGTACTAGATGGGAATTCGAGAGGAAGTATATTATGAAGGCGGCCCCGCGCCCGGAGACTTGATCCTGAATTTACTCCTGGGGCTGACTGTGGTGGGAATCCCCCTAGCAGTAGGAGCAATTGTCCGGGCTCTGTGGCTACGCTATCGGATTACGAGCCGCCGAGTGTCCGTAACTAGCGGTTGGATGGGGGGCGAGCAGACAGACGTTATCTACTCAGATATAGTCAAAATCGTCACTGTACCTCGCGGTTTCGGGACTTACGGAGACATGGTGCTCACCATGAAAAATGGCAGTCGCTTGGAACTCAGAGCTATGCCGAAATTTCGAGCAATGTATGACTACATTAACGAAAAACTGCCCATAGCCGCTCAAAAAGCAAACGCGGCCAAAGCTAAATAACCGAACCGCTTCGCCCTCAAATCAGGGTAAAGTGAGTGCGAGTATTGGCAAACTCATTACAACAAACCCGCAGACTGGGCGGTCGATCGACAGGCAATGTCCTAAGATAGAGACAAAACCCGAAAAATTGAGGCGGCTCGCGTTCAGCGGGTGAAAATAGTTCTCAACAGTAAACATAGAGCACCTAAATTAACTCAAAGCGAATGGATTTTGGTATCTCGTTTCTCTCCAACAACCTCATGCTCCCGATCCTAGATTTTTTCTACGGGATCGTGCCAAGCTACGGTTTAGCGATCGTAGCTCTGACGCTCGTGATTCGCTTTGCTCTTTATCCTCTCAATGCAGGCTCTCTTCGCAATATGCGGCGCATGAAAGTAGCGCAGCCATTGATGAAAGAGCGAGTAGATCAAATTCAAAAACTCTATAAAGAAAATCCTGCAAAACAGCAGGAGGAAATGAGCAAAGTATACAAAGAATTTGGTAATCCTTTAGCAGGATGCTTCCCATTGGTGCTGCAAATGCCAGTGCTGTTTGCACTGTTTGCAACGCTCAGGGGTTCGCCGTTTTCTGACATAAATTACAGCGTTAACGTTCAAGTTTTGCCGAAAGAACAAATCGAAACTGTTCAACCGCAAGCTTTTGCTACACCGCCACAAAATATTTACGTCACAGGTACTTTTCATGCTCCTGTTGTGGGCGTAATTCCAGGCGGCGACAAACTCGCAATCGGCGACACAACCAAGATTAATTTTCAAACCCCAGAGGGCAAACCTCTCAAAGTTTTAGCAGCAGAAAATAAGAGCGAAATCGACTTTGAACCCGGCTGGAAAGTCATCAAAGGCGAAGAAGTGGTCAAGGTAGATGAACAGGGTAACATCACGGCATTAGCGCCCGGTGAAGCCACAGTTCAAGGCACAATCCCCGGATTGGCTACTAACAAAGGATTCCTGTTTATTGAAGCTCTAGGCCGCGTTGGCGCGATCGACTCAGACGGTACAATCCACTGGGATATTTTGGTAATGATCCTGGGCTTCGGCATCAGTTTGTACATTAACCAAACCCTTTCAGGACAAGCACAAGGGCCAAACGACAACCCCCAACAGGCTACAGTTAACAAACTAACGCCAGTCATATTTTCAGGGATGTTTTTGTTCTTCCCGCTGCCCGCCGGTGTGTTGATGTATATGCTTATTGCTAACATCTTCCAAACAGTTCAATCGTTTATTTTGTCGCGAGAACCGCTGCCCGAAAACCTCCAAAAAATAGTGGACGAAGCAGAGGCGAAAACCCAAAAAGAACAAGGATTAGATGCACTTCCCTTTGAGCCCAAGCGTTCTAAGAAAAAGGCTTGATTTTAACAACAATGAAAGACTCTCAAATGCAGCGCGGACAGGCATGGTTAGAAGAATTGCTACAACTGTCCGCAATTCCTTCAAAAGTGGTATGCGAACAACAAAAAGATTGCTATTGGATGACAATAGATGAAAGCAATTTGACTCCAGAACAAGTTGCAATCTTAGTCGGGCCAAACGGTAATGTAATAGATGCCATTCAGTACCTCTGTAACACGGTTCAGAATATAGGTCAGGAAGTAGAGGAGTCAATTCCTTATACAGTTGAACTAAATGGCTATCGCATCCGCCGCCAAGAGGAATTGCGATCGATGGCAGAGTACGCAGCAGATCAAGCCCGATCGACGGGAGTTGAATTTGAACTCAAATCGCTGTCTTCGGCAGAACGCCGTCAAGTCCACAGCTTTTTGAGCGAATGTGAGGATATAGAAACTTACAGTCAAGGACAAGAACCTGATCGGCGTTTGGTTGTGCGACTGCGCTGACGCTAGAGAAGGAAGAAGGAAGAAGGAAGAAGGAAGAAGTTAAAAATTAACTATTCCTTTTGACCTTTGAATTCAAGAAGTAGGAAGGCAAAAGATTATGGAGACAATGTATATCCCTCATCTCCTCACAAAAACAGAGCGGAAAGAGGTCATTGATTTTGAAGAATTTATCCCCGATTTAGAAACTCTTACTCCGGTGCGAGGACGACTGCAAGTGACTCACCAAGGGAATTATCTTGAGGTGAAGGCGAAAGCAGAAACAATAGTTACTCTCACCTGCCACAGATGCTTGAAACAATACAATCATCGTTTGGCACTTAACTCATCGGAACTAATCTGGCTAGAAGAAACAGCAAATCAAACAGATTCAAGTTCAGCAGAAATAGAAGTGGCTTTAGAAGATTTGGTGGAAAATTTGTCGCCAGGTGGCTATTTCTCTCCGGGCGATTGGGTGTACGAGCAAATGTGTTTGGAACTGCCGCACAAACAGATCTGCGATACAGAATGTCCGGGAATTTCTTTAACTGATGATGCAAATACAGAAAGCACCGAAACAGTCTCAGATAGTCGCTGGGCGTCTCTGGAAGCACTTAAACGGCAATTGCCTTAGTCAGTGGGCAGTGGGCAGTGGGCAGTTGGCATTAGCTAATAAGAAATAACAAATAACAAATAACAAATAACCACTGACAACGAACAACTAACCACTGACAACTGACTAATGACTATTTTTAGCGACGAGTTTGAACTACTCCTGCGATCGCGCTACCCCCTCATTTACATTCCCACACGGGAAGAAGAGCGCGTAGAATCGGCGATCGCCCAATCCGCCAAAAAACAGGGTTCTCGCGCTGTCTACATCTGGGATTTTGTTGATGGCTACCAAGGCAATCCCAACGATACCGGTTTTGGCAAGCGCAACCCGCTGCAAGCTTTGGAATTTCTCGAAAAATTGCCAGCCACCGCGCCGGCAATTTTTATTCTGCGCGACTTTCAGCGGTTTTTGGAAGATGTCTCGATTTCCCGCAAGCTGCGGAATTTGGCGAGACTCCTCAAATCTGTGCCCAAAAATATTGTCATCGTATCTCCTATAGTTTCGATCCCGGAAGACCTCAGCGAAGTGATGACTGTTTTGGAGTTTCCCCTGCCTGCGGCCGCGGAAATCAAAATTGAGGTAGAAAGGCTATTAGGGGCTACCGGACAAGCCATTGAAGGGCGTTTGCTGGACGAAACAGTGCGCTCCTGTCAAGGGCTGTCGCTCGAACGAATCCGTCGAGTTTTGGCCAAGGCGATCGCCACCAGAGGCGAACTCCACCCCGACGACGCGGAACTGATTTTAGAAGAAAAGCGCCAAACAATTCGCCAAACTCAAATTCTGGATTTTTACCCGGCCCGCGAAAATATATCCGATATCGGTGGTTTGGACAATCTCAAAGAATGGCTGCTGCGGCGTGGCGGTGCTTTTTCCGATCGAGCCCGCCAATACGGTTTGCCGCATCCCAGAGGTTTGTTGTTAGTCGGAATTCAAGGAACCGGAAAATCCTTAACAGCAAAGGCGATCGCCCACCACTGGCATTTGCCTTTACTACGCTTGGATGTCGGGCGTTTGTTTGCCGGATTAGTAGGAGAATCGGAATCCCGCACCAGGCAAATGATTCAGCTAGCCGAAGCTTTGGCCCCCTGCGTGCTGTGGATTGACGAGATAGACAAAGCTTTTGCGGGATTAGACGGTAAAGGGGATTCCGGCACAACTAGCCGGGTGTTCGGGACATTTATTACTTGGTTAGCAGAAAAAACTTCGCCGGTGTTTGTGGTAGCAACAGCCAACAACATCCAGTCTTTGCCGCCAGAAATGCTGAGAAAAGGCAGGTTTGACGAAATATTTTTTGTGGGTTTGCCCAGCCAGGAGGAACGGCGGGCGATTTTTGAGGTACATTTGTTGCGGTTGCGATCGCACAGCATCAAAAATTACGATTTAGAGCGCTTGGCTTACGAAACTCCCGATTTTTCAGGGGCCGAAATCGAGCAAACTTTGATTGAAGCAATGCACATTGGGTTTAGCCAAAATCGAGACTTTACGACAGATGATATTTTAGAATCAGCTAGTCAGATGGTGCCCTTAGCCAGAACGGCTCAAGAACAAATCCAGTTTCTCCAAGATTGGGCCGCTGCTGGGAAAGCTCGCCTTGCTTCTAGATACGGCAGTTTGAGCCGCCGGATTCAAGGTTAAGCTTTTGAAGTCAGTAGTCAGTAGTTAGTAGCCAGTTGTCAGTTGGCAGTTACCAGATTTTACTCAACATTCAGCAGTCAACACTCAAGAGTCAACCTTCTTCCCTCTTTCCTCTTCCTTCTTCCCTCTTCCTTCTTCCCTCTTCCCTCTTCCTTCTTCCCTCTTCCTTCTTCCCTCTTCCTTCTTCCTTCTTCCTTCATTTGCGGTTTTATGAACAGTGTATATAGCGTTTTCAAATTTTTAGTAGGTTTTCTGCTAGCGATCGTCCTGATGGCAGGTGCTAGCGTGGCTGCTGCACTTTACTTTGCCGCTAAGCTAACTACTTTGCCCGAAAAACCAGTTTTTTCCAACGACAAAACACCAGCTCAGGTTGCGGGCGCTGCGCCGAAGTCAACAGCCCAGGCTAGCCCTGTTTCTACATCTAGCGATGCCCCGTCTCCCAAACCGCTGGAACCGGGAGCTTACCGCGCGATGGTGACTCAGCCGATCGGCTTAATTCTCCGGGATACTGGTAGCCGAGACTCGAACCGCATTGGCGGTGTTGGTTACAAGGAAAGAGTCGTAGTTTTGGAAGAGTCGCCCGACAAAGAGTGGCAGCGAATTCGGATTGAGGATGGCAATCGCGAAGGTTGGGTCAAAGGTGGCAATACTGAAAAAGTTGAGGACGAATAAAAATTAGACAAAAAATATACTCTTGTGATTGTGAGGGCAGCGAAGCAATCGCAGTGTGTGGATTCTTCACCAAGGTCGGTTTTTTTTCTGTCTTTTGCTTCAAATGGCAAGGTACATATTTTTTACAAAAAGTCAAGTTAAATTTATTTACGATATTGGAGATTGCTGGGTAAGGCGCACAGATTGTGGGTGCGATCGCCACTGCCAAATCCTGAATTTGACATAAAAGCCCATCAGACAAAAGGTTTCCAAAGCTAAAACTCAACAGAAAAACTCGAAAATACATAATCCCAACTTATGTTATTCAGGAGAGTATGTTAAGAAAATTAGCAAAATTTTAAGGTTAGTTGCAAAACTCAGGCGGTTGTCACCGCCGCAGAGGCAAGAGTGGTAGCTTGGATTACAAGATGTAAGTTTTCAGCTTAACAGCTACCAACAATAAAAAATATGTACGACAAACGTCCCGATCGAGATTTGGCGACTGCTGCTGTTACTGCAGCTTTGGGAGCTGGGGTCGTTACCTCTTTTGCGGTGAGCAGAGGGCAAAATCCGCTGGTAGCTATCGCAATTACTATTTTTGCAGCGGGAGTAGCTGTAATTTGCGATCGGTTCGGCTTAATTTAAGCGATCGTCGATTTTTTAAGAGAAAGTCAACTTATCAAAAAATCCCCGCCCTATTTGCAATTAGCAAAAGTGGGGATTTTTAGTGGCTAGTTTTTTGGTTAATCAGCGGTACTTTCCCAGATGCACTCGCCACATGAAAAAGCCGCGTTTCTTAACAAAAAACCTGCGATTTCAGGCTCTTTACCCGACAACCAATTAAGGTGATGACAACCTGCACCCAAGTCTTGTGGTAATTTCTGCTGCAGCCAGATAAAATATTAGCCAGCACTACCCCAGAACTTATTCTTTTTTGGCCTTAAAGGCTAAGACTATGCCTGCAAACTTTTTTGCTGAGTCTCGCGCCTCTAGAAGCAGCGATGCTATCTTAGTTGTTACCTGTAATTATTTTTGACGGTAAATTTTTTAGAAAAACGGGTGCTTCGCGCTTTCCAGGTAGAACTTAGCGTTGATAGAATCCAAGCCAAGCGTGCCAAAAATGATTTTTGGCAGTTTGCTCACACAACCCACCCACAATTTCACACTAAAAAATTATGGAATCTCTTGCTTACCTCGAACTTGCTCTTGTTTGCGAAGCACCCGCAGAGTCGAAAATTTTTGATGAACCCAAGTGGCAAAACCTATCGAGTCAGGCTTACGTCCGTTTGCTGTCTGTGGCTTTGATGCTGTCGGTTTTGAGTGCAGCCGGTGCAGCTTTTGCTCAAATAGATCCGGGATATCCCAATGTGCGAGCGGTTCAAGACAGGTTGCGGGATCTCGGTTATTTTCCCAGATCTTCGACAGGTCAACTCGGCCCGGTAACAAAACAAGCGCTGACTAACTTTCAGCGAGACTATCAACTGTCGCTGACTGGTAGGCCCGATCGAGCTACTGTGATAGCACTCAATAGTTTTGCCGGGGATGACGATCGACCTTTTAATACTATTTATACAAATTATCGGGAGCTGCGTTTTGGAGACGCAGGTGCAGGTGTTTCTGCTCTCCAGCGCAGGTTGAAGCAGCTAGGCTACTTCAACGCGCATCCCACAGGGAGTTTTCGGGAAGTGACTCTTCATGCGGTGAGATACTTCCAGCGAATTAATCGACTGCGGGTGACTGGAGTTGCTGACAGGCAAACTTTAGCTTTGCTGTTTGGTTCCACCAGGCCGATTCCCCCCGTTACGCTTCCAGGGAATATTTCGGGAAATGGCGGTTGCAAGGGGCTGCGGTTCGGAGACAGAGGAGCGACGGTAGACTTGATCCAGCGGCAATTAAAAGCTTTGGGCTATTTTGAAGGTGGCGTTGACGGTAAGTTTCGGGAACGCACTCTCTACGCTGTGACTCGTTTTCAGCAAGATTACAATCTGGTTTCTGACGGCTGCGCTGACACTGCTACTTTGACTGCTATCGATGCCCAGATGAGGCAAGCTGAAATTACCTCATGGACTGAGGAAGATGATCAACAGAGTAATGGCGGAGATTTTCTAGAGTTGGGCGACAGAGGCCGACAAGTGGAATTTGTGCAGCGGCGGCTGCAAGAATTGGGTTATTACAGGAGCCAGATTCACGGTTGGTTCGATCGACCAACTCAGGCAGCTTTGATCCGCTTTCAGAGGGATAGCGGGCTGTTTGGGACTGGAAGGGTCGATCGCAGCACTCGATCAGCTTTGCGGCAAGGTAACAGGCAGGCGGCAGAGCCTGTGCCGCAAATGGTTGCTGGTCTGCGACGGGGCGATACTGGGCCTGCTGTTCGACAACTTCAGTCGGCGCTCAGAAGTCTGGGCAAAAACCCCGGCCCGGTGAACGGAGTATTTGGAGCCGAGACCGAGTTTGCGGTGCTGTCGTTTCAGCAGGAACGCAATTTGTCACCGGCGACGGGTATTGCCACTCCGGCGACTTTGGCTGCGCTCCAAAATGGATTAGCTGGGCGGGTAGCTGTTCCTGCTGTTCCAATTAGCAGCAGTTTCAACTCTCGATCGAGCATTCAGCAATTACAAAGGCGACTGCAAGACCTCGGCTTTTACGCAGGCCCCATCGGCGGAGTTTTCGATGCTTCGACGAGAGACGCCCTCGATCGAGCTCAGCGCAGTTACGGGGTCAGCAGCGACGATTTGTTGAGCCAAACTTTTTAGCCCCAGGCTTGGGGACGCTACATCAAAGAAATCGGGTTTCTCGTTTCCGACTCATTCCTGAAATGATGTATTTTTCTGAAGAAACCCGGTTTCTGCGTAACTGTGATCGCACTTGGGCTACCGATTTTTGTTAAAACTTGTAACAAGCCGTACTTGAAATGCGAAAATAGTGTACTATCACTCGATTGAATCCGGGGCGCTGCTGCCGTTCTGGGCGATCGACCTCGGACAAGACCAATTGCTGGAAACCAAAGACGGCCATCCCATCCGCAAAGCTTCGTGGCAAACCGTATGAATGGTTAGCTGGCAGTCTAGCAGGTGCAACCCAGACTTTTCAGCTTGCTTCATGCCAATTTTTAAAATCGAATCGTTGTTAAATTCGATCGTTCTGTTGCACTGAACGCAGACTAGGTGGTGGTGGTGATGCGGGTAAGGCTGGTTTATTTCATAGTGTTTGTGACCTTCTGCTAGTTCGAGTTCGCGGAGCAGGCTCATCCTTGCCATTAACTTTAAAGTTCGGTAAATGGTGGACAAGCTAATGTTTTCTCCGCGATTTTTTAACAAAGTGTACAAATCCTCCGCACTCAGGTGATTGCCTTTGGGGAGGTTCTGAAACACGTGCAAGATGGTTTCCCGTTGGGGAGTCATCCGCCAGCCTTTGTCATTGAGTTCGGATTTGAATGAAGACGCGGTGTAAAGTGCCATTGTGACCCTCTCAAGAAAGTCTGCCTATTGACAATAATACACAACGATCGAGATATTTTGCAAATATCGCAGCTTATTGAAAAAAGATTGAGGAAAAAATTTGGTTTTTGATATTGTTTGACTTTTAACCACCTTTATGACTGAAAGCATCCAGGATACAAGCCCCCGAATTCATCCGTGGAGAAATAAAAAACCTGTATCCGATGAAACTTGCCCCCCGAATTTATGCGTGGGGTCAATGCTTCAATTCTTTAATCTAAAATCTAAAATCTAAAATCTAAAATCGATTGACTTGCTGCAGAGGACAGAGAAGTTGTTTAGAAGTAAATATTTTTACTTCTGCCGAATGCCTCATGCCTTCTGCACAAGTGCCAAATGCCTTGCTCCCTGATTAATAATCGCGCTGACTGACCTGCCCAATTTAAGTTAGAGACTCCAGATAGTCGCGGACGCGGTTGCGACGCTTGGGTTGGCGGAGTTTTTGCAAAGCTTTGGCTTCAATTTGGCGGACGCGCTCGCGGGACAAGTCGAGGGCACGACCGATTTCTGCCAGCGAATAGGGGTGTCCGTCACCCAAACCAAAGCGCATCAGAATTACATCTCGCTCGCGGCTGGTCAAATCTGCCAGCAGTTGCTGCAAGTCGCGGTGCAGAGCTTCTCGCATCAGCATTTCTTCTGGGGAGATGCTGTCGGTTTCGAGCAAGTCGCCCAACTCCGTATCTTTTTCGTTGCCCACTTTAGTTTCCAAAGAAACAGAACGGGGGACTCGCAGCAAAACTTCTCGGACTTGGGGGGCCGTCATGTCCAACTCGACAGCGATGTCTTCGATCGTAGCTGTCCGACCTTTTTCTTGAGAAATTTTGCGCTGGGCTTTTTTGATTTTGTTCAGTTTTTCGGTAATGTGGACGGGGAGGCGAATGGTGCGGCTTTGAGTGGCGATCGCCCGCGTAATTCCCTGCCGAATCCACCAGTAGGCATAGGTGCTAAACCGATAGCCCCGCGTCGGGTCAAACTTTTCTACAGCTCGCTCCAGTCCCAGAGTACCTTCTTGTATTAAGTCGAGCAATTCTAAACCGCGATTTTGATATTTTTTCGCCACCGAAACCACCAGGCGCAGGTTCGCCTTAATCATGTGGTCTTTAGCTTCGACGCCTTCAGCTTGAATTCTTTCGATCGTCTCGACCGTCATCTCGGCTAACTCGGCCCACTGGCGCTTGCCTTCGGACATAATTCGCTTGAGTTCTGGCACGTCATCGACCCCGGCAGTTAATGCCCAGCGTTCCAAGGAAGGTTTATGTCCCAACTGTGCTGCTAAGCGATCGCGCACTTCAATTAAATGCACGAAGCGCCCAATTAGCCCTTCTTCTTGGGATGCGACGGTGTTGCGTAATTCCAGCAATTTGATATAGCGCTGAACTTTTTGAGCCTCCGAGACTTCTTCGTCTCTACCCAAGAGACGAACCCGACCTATTTCTTGGAGGTACAGGCGCACTAAATCTGTAGTGCGACGGTTGGCATTTTTTTGCAATTTGGCTGCTGGGTCTGCATCTTCTGTCTCTGCTGGGTCTTGGTCGAGCAGTTCGTCTCCAGCTTCTTCAGCATCTTCATCCAACACATCACCTTGCAAGGGATTGACTCGCAGTTGTTCGTCGAATTCAGCTTCAGCGTAAAAAGAGGTGGCTGGCATAGTGATTTTCTCAGTTGCTCCGGTGAAAAGATGCTACGCTTAGCGGTTTTTTATAATTAAGATGCCCACTTGGTTAAGACGAAGCATCACCGCTTTGTGTTTCTTTACTAACTTTCCTGACTTTTCTGCTGTTGGAGAGATCGAACTTTTGCTGCCCCACTTGTTTTACCAAGATTCTGGAAAACGCTAAGAACTTTCTGATGTAACAGGTTGAAGGCCCGAAAAGTGTGTTGTACTTCTTTGTTTATGTAGCTAGTATAGATAGTGACTCGCTATAAACAAGTGACGTTAGTCAGAAGTTAAGTTAATCTTCATCACCAATAAGCTGGTTCCCGATCACTTCGGAAAATTAGCCATTTTTTTAATAAAACTTTATATAACTCGGCGCTCTTGATTAAATACGCGGCAGTGGGCGCAGAAGTTTAATCCATTATAGAATAGGGGTTTCAGAGTTGCTCGACTCCCCAGTACCGAGTTATTGGCTGACGCAAAAACCGGGTTTCTTCCTCAATTTTCTGGATGAAAACCTAGAAGTGTGAGGAAGAAACCCGGTTTCTGGATCTTTTTTAGGTAAGTCGCGACTTTGAGGTGGCGATCGACCGATAATTGTTTTGCTGTTGGCTGCTGCTTCTCGCTTAAGATCACGCCCCGAACACCAGCATCTGAAACCGGGTTTTTGGCCCAGGGCCTGCATATCAAACGCAAGTTTTTCCTCGCTGTTACCCGGTTGATCTGGTTTTAGTGAGAATGGTGCGATCCTCTTCGAGGGCTTCGCTAACGGGCGTGAGTCAACTCAAATTAAAATTGCTAGCGTGGGTAAAGTTTCATCAGTTCCCTCACCTGTTCGGCGTGATAGGAACTGCGAGTTAAGGGAGAAGCGACAACTTGCAAGAATCCCAAAGATTCGCCAAACTTTCTCCAAGCATCAAACTGTTCTGGAGGCACAAAGTTTTCTACGTTCAAGTGCTTTTGAGTCGGTTGCAGGTACTGTCCAACTGTTAAAATATCGCAGCCGACAGCCCGTAAGTCCTGCATCGCCTCCCGAATTTCGGCGTCTGTTTCTCCGAGTCCCACCATGATGCCGGATTTGGTGTAAACCCCAGGTGCGAGTTCGCGGCTTCGCTGTAATAGTTCCAAGGTGCGATCGTACTTTCCTTGCGGCCGCACCTTGCGGTAAAGTCGCTTTACGGTTTCGGTATTGTGGTTGAGTACCTCTGGCCGGGCTGCGAGAATGATTTCTAAAGCCTGCCAGTTGCCGCACAAGTCGGGAATCAAAACTTCTATAGTTGTATCGGGCATCGCCGATCGCACTGCTTGAATGCACTCGACAAACTGAGACGCGCCCCCATCCGGCAAATCGTCCCGGTTGACAGAGGTAATCACGACGTGGTTGAGTTTGAGCCGCTGCACCGCTTGCGCCAATCTTTGGGGTTCCGTGGGATCTAATGGTTGGGGCTTTTTCTCAAAATCGATGTCGCAGTAAGGACAGGCGCGGGTACAAGCCGGGCCCATAATCAAAAATGTCGCAGTACCTGCGTTGAAGCATTCGCCGATGTTCGGACACGACGCCTCCTCGCAAACCGTATTCAGGGACAAATCCCGCAAAATTTCTTTGACGTTGCCGACGCGCTCCCACTGGGGGGCTTTAACTCGCAACCACTGGGGCTTAACTGTCACGTCTGTCTCCGCCTGAGTAGTGTTTTACAAATAATTATATACGAGCTTGCTCAATTTTGACTTGAGTGTGATAAGCTAAAAATCTATTGACTAAATCCGGGATGTAGCGCAGCTTGGTAGCGCACCTCGTTCGGGACGAGGGGGTCGCAGGTTCAAATCCTGTCATCCCGATTATAAAATTAAATTGGATATGCCCCAGCAAGTGAGTGTGTTTTGGGCGATCGTCCGGGTGTGTATATTTTTGGTACGCATAAATTAGTCGATCGGGCGATTCCCTAGGGGATAGCTGCGCTTCACGGACTTGTTAATTCGCCTTGGCTAAAAAATTAACTGTAGCGACTGTTTTGGCAGAGGGAATTAGAGAATAAGGCGTAAAAAATCACAGCAGCAGTAGAGAGTAGCGAACAAGTCTTTGCCTTCTCCCTCTGTGATGATTTGGAACAGTGTTTTATCACAGGTACTTGCTTAATACTGAGAACTTTGACCAAGGTTTGAAACCGGAGGTCAGTATAAATACTGCAATAATTCTTAAATACAAGTTCATCACGATTTACATCTTGAGATAGATGAATTAATAGGTGAATGAGCTTATAATAAAACTTAATTGCTAGCGTGTCTAAAATCCACTCAAAAACCGGAGGATATTCCAATGCAAATAAGTGGCAAAGCCTTCGGCTCCTGCTCTCGCTGCGAAACAGTACCAGCCAAAATAGAGAACCGCGGAGGTCTATACCTGTGGTTTCCAGTATATCATACGCTGACCAAGGTTATTTCTGCACTAACCAAGGCTGAATTTGAATTCCGGCTGTTAGAAGAGAGCAAGTGTTTGTACATTATGCTTGAGGGAATAGCAAAAGAAAAGTTTAACGCCCTAGCATCATCGGTGCTGACAACTCAAGAGTTGAAAGAGACAAAAGTTTTGTGGATGCGGGAAGTTGAACAGCCAAAGCTTAGCGATTTTTATCGCAGCACTTCCTTAGACTCTTTTATTAATTTGAGTAACTCTGATTGGCTGTTAGATTTATTGTCCGAAGAACGCATTACTACGCATTTTCAGCCTATTGTTTATACCTCAGATACTTCTAAAATTTTTGCCCACGAAGCGCTGCTCCGAGGAATTGACGAGCAAGGAAACTTAATTTATCCGGGTCGGATTTTTGCCCAAGCAGAATCAGCAGGCCTAATTTTTCAACTAGATGTTTTAGCCCGGACTCGCGCTATCCGCGAAGCCCATGTTTACGATATCAAAGAACTACTTTTTATTAATTTTTCTCCGACTTCAGTTTACGATCCCGCTACGTGCCTGCGAAGAACAGTACAGGCTATTGATGAAGCTGGAATTCCTCACAGCAATATTGTTTTTGAGGTAGCGGAATCTCAGCACCCTCCTGATCTGGCTCACTTGATTAAGATTCTGAGGTTTTACCGAGAAGCGGGATTTTTAATTGCCCTGGACGATTTTGGCAGCGGTTCTTCTAATTTAAATTTGATGCACCAACTGCGTCCAGATTTTATTAAGTTAGATATGGAATTAATTCGCAACGTCCATCAAGATTATTATAAGGCACTAATTACTGAAAAGATGTTAGAAATTGCGGCTCAATTAGAAATTAAAACTATTGCTGAAGGTGTGGAAACTTTGGAAGAGTTTGAGTGGGTGCGGCAACGGGGAGCAACTTTTGTTCAAGGTTATTTGATTGCTAAGCCGACTTCTCCGCCGATCGCAGTTACGAGCTATATTGGTGCTGAACCAGTACCTATTTCTGCTTAAATGGTTTTCAGTTGCGATTTGGCGCTACATTTGCTCGTTCGCAGGCAGAGCCTGGGGACGCATATAGGAAGGCTCTGCCTCCATTAAAATGAGACAAGGGTTTGGAGGCAGAGCCTCCGGATATTCATTACCAGGCTATGCCTGGTAACGAGAATGACTAGCATTTTAAACGCTCAAATTGCGCCGCAACAAGCTTTCTAAGGATTCCATTCTCATGCCGTAGATTGATTCCAAGTTTTGCACTTCTTCGGGAGTGCAGAAATACTCGTTACCCAGCAATACGCGCAAAGTTCCTAAGTCTTTTTGAGCTTGAGGATTCAATAAACCCAAGGCATTTCTCAAACCGTCAAACACAACCAGTGGCGGGTTGATTACCATCGGTTCGCGATTGAATAAGCGTCCAAAAATGCGGGGAATGTCGTCTCTTGTGAGCACATCCGGACCACCGACTCGCAGAATTTGGTTGCGGGCGCCTTCGACTGTTGGCGAGTCTGCGGCAATCTTTGCTAAGTCGTCGGTACTGACAACAGATGTGCGGTTTTTGCCGTCGCCAATCAGCAGGTAAAGTCCGGTTTCTCGAAATCTTTCTGCTAGGGGTAACAAGCTGGAAGCAAAACCGGCAGGCCGCAAGATTGTATAATTCAAGCCGCTATTTTGCAGGTATTTTTCTACTTCTCGCTTGGCTTTGAATACTGCGGAATCTTCGTATCCTCGATCGACTCCCAGTACCGAAATAAAGACAAAGTGCTGCACTCCGGCTTCTTTGGCGCAGTCGATTAATTCTATGTTAGCGCGGTAATGTACTGCTTGAACGTCGCCGCCGGTGCCGTGGCTGCTGATGATGTATTGCACTCCTTGGCAGGCTTTTTTAATATCTTTGTCTTGTTTTAAGTCGCCGATAAAAATCTCGGCGCCTCGGTTTTCTAGTTCAGAGTAGCGAGATGCGAGGCGAACGAATGCGCGGACAGGCTTTTCTTGCTGTCGGATTTCTCGTACAATTCGGCGCCCTAGCGCGCCTGTTGCTCCGGTTACTAAGAACATGATTTTTAGTTGTTGGTTGTTACTTACATCTTGCACTTTTCTCAATAGTAAGCAAGATGCCTGTACCACAAAGAGTTAATTTTCTTGTGGTGTGGGCATCCTGCCCGCCCATCCAATGCTTATTGAGAATGGTGCAAGATGTCAATTGTTATTAACCTTATAACTTATAAATCAAATTTCGACAATTACGGGGGCGTGGTCGCTGGGTTTGATTAATTTTCTAGGAGCAATATCTATTGTACAGTTTTTTGCTTGTTCGTACAGGGGAGGGCTGAGATAATGGTGATCGATTCTCCAGCCGTTGTTGCGGGGAAATGCGGCGGCGCGGTAGTCCCACCAGCTATAATGGCCACCTTCTGATGTGAATTTGCGAAAGGGGTCGTTTAATCCTAATTCTATGATTTCTGTGAGTGCGAGGCGCTCGGCGACAGACAAGCCGACGGAGTTAGCATTGGCTTTGGGATTGTGGATATCTCGATCGTCCGGGACGATGTTGAAGTCGCCGCAAATGCACAAGTTGGGGGATTTATCTAGTGCTATTTTGAGGTATTCTTGCAGCAGTTGGAGCCACTTTAGCTTATACTCATATTTCTCGCTGCCGACTTCGGAACCGTTGGGAACGTATACGCAAATAATGCAAATATCGTCTATAACCCCGGCTATTAGGCGTTTTTGTTCGTCAAAAATACCTGTGGTTTCTTCGCCGAGAATGGGGGCAAATCCGGTGCTGATTTGCGTTAGAGGCGATCGGCTAAAAATGGCGACACCGTTGTAGGATTTTTGACCGGAAATGTAGCAGTTGTAGCCGAGGTTGGTGAAGGGTTCTAGGGGGAAGTCTTTGTCTGTAACTTTGGTTTCTTGGAGGCAGAGAACGTCTGGGGAGTTTGTGTGCAACCAGCTAGTAACGTGTTCTAGGCGGGTGCGGATTGAGTTGACGTTCCAGGTGGCGATTTTCATTAATACAGTAATCCTAACGGTGATGTGGGGGGAACCCAAATTCGAATGACTCGGCGCTTGAAAGAGACTGTTGGCGAAGGTCGGAGGGGTGAAACCCCTCCGACATCGCCATCCTGAATAGGCAGAATGATTGTGTAATCACGCAGCATATTAAATAATTTATTATGACTCTTCACCCCCGCGACTGCTCGTCAATTCCAGAAATGACAGCAACTGTTGCACGGGGAGCATGTCACTTTTGCAGTGAGTAATTATACTTATGAAGTTTTTCCCTGATTTCCAATTAACCCGTTCAAGTAAGCACAACTCGGAGCTAA
>NZ_JAUBTF010000020.1:0-103943 GCF_036702355.1 Microcoleus sp. D3_18_C4 | reverse complement strand
ATTAATAATTAAATGGGGTCGCAAAATTAAAAATAAGGGTAATGCTTGTATCACAGTTTAAATGTGCAACAGCTTATGCCGAAAATTAGATAAAATCGCAAGATACCGACGCATAACAACAGGAGAAAAGCCATGATTGCTCCCGCAAATCTCAGCCGCATCAGCATCCCTCCTTTGGAAAATGGCGATTTGCTCACCCGTGGCGAATTCGAGCGACGCTATACAGCAATGCCGGGACTCAAAAAAGCAGAATTTATCGAAGGAATTGTTTATATTGCTTCACCCTTACCCTTTGAACCCCACGCCGAACCCCATGCTCGCCTGATGACTTGTCTTGGCTTCTATGCTGCTTTTACCAAACATACTTGGCTCGGCGATAACCCCACCGTGCGTCTCGACGTGGATAACGAATTCCAGCCCGATGCTGTACTGCTAATTGATTCCCGACGCGGCGGTGCAACTAGCCTCAGTGATGACGGCTACATTGTAGGCGCGCCGGAATTTGTTGCCGAAATTGCTGCTAGTACCGCTACGCTCGATCTGCGGGACAAAAAGCGAGTTTACCGCCGCAGCATGGTGAAAGAATATCTCGTTTGGCAAGTAATCGATCGCCGGATTGATTGGTTTTCCTTGCAGGAAGAAGAATATATTTCTCTGCTACCCGATGCAGAAGGAATTATCCGCAGCCGTGTTTTTCCGGGGTGGTGGCTGGCTGTTTCAGCACTCTTAGACGGGGATATGCCAAGTGCGATCGCAACTCTTCAAACGGGATTAAACAGTGCCACGCACCAAGAGTTTGTCCAACAGTTAGCTGCTTTCCCAAATCCCGTTTTGTAGAGACGCTACAAATCGCATCTCTACAACAACTAATCCCCCTACAACCGGCAAGTTTGCCGTGCCCTTTCATCCTCCGGTTCTTGCCACCCAAAAGCAAAATGACTCACCGCATTAATTTGCGGCGTCGCAGAGCGAATTGCCGCCATTTGAATCTCCAAAGACGGCCGATTTTTCAGAGGTTTTCCCCAATCTCCAGCAATGGCAGGAATAATTTTTGCTCCCGCAGGCGCTAAACTTAGTGTTCGCTGCACCTGTGGCACAATGCAGCTTACATCGCCGCAATTTCCGTAAGACATGGCGTGGAATTCTATAGCAGCCGGAAATGTGTCCCAAGGCTGCAATCTCGAATCATATCCCCCTTGATTTATCGCTTGATTTGCAGTGGGAAAAAACACCGCTCCTACAGGAATTCCCATCCTTTGAGCTGGTTGAATTGCTATCCCCAAAAAATCTAAAATCCCTTGAACGGCGTGAGCAACGCTTAGTTTCCACAAATCTTTTTGCAGAATGCCGGTATCGGGAAGCCGCGGTGTCGGTGTCGGTGTCGGTTTTGGTGTGGGAGTTGTAGGGTTTGGCTTGTTAGTGGCGGGAGTTGTTGAGGCTGTTCTTGATACGGCATTCTGCGTTCTTGAAGGTGAAGTTGCTACTGACATGGCCTGCGGAATTCGACCCTGCCAAAGAGGTTCTCGCTCAGTTGGATACTGTTTGACTAATGCTTGAACGTCAGTAGTATTTATAAATCCCTTAGTCAAATATCGCTGAATTAAATCTCGCCCTTGCTGATTGCTAGCCCGCTGCAAAAGAACTTGCTGCGATGCTGGGCCGTAAATCCACAAGTCTTGAACTTTGGTAGCAACTGAAGCGGGTCCGATGCCCCGTAGATAGCGAATGTAGTCGAACAACATTCCTTGGGGCTTGCGCTTGACTATTTGATTTACTAACAAAGTATAGTCTTGCCGTGCTTGCGGGTTGTACGGATCGATAAAGGCTTGATTGCCCGGAACTTCTCCGAAGTCCTCGTTAATTGCTGCGTATTCGCTTACTGTTAAACTTGTCTGATTTTTACCGTTGATAGCGAGGGTTTGCTGTCTGTCTGGACGCTGAGCATAGCTATAGCCAAAGTTCATGGTAAATAACCAGGCGTAGACTTTTAAACCTCGCTGTTTGCCTTTGGCGATCGCCTTTTCTAACAAGTCGTATTTCTCGTAACCGCGATTTCTCAAAACAGAAGGCCAAACCGTAGGGTTGTCTGCTGCTGGTAGCAGCACTTGACCATCGTAAAACACTTCGACATAGACTTGGTTGTAGCCTTTATTCACAACTTTGTCTAATACTCGATCGAGTTCTCCGGGTCTGACATCGCAGGGATATAAACGCAGCCAAACTGCTTGGGTTTCGGGCCAAGTTTTTTGGCGACATTCTGCTATTTCCCGCGCGTGTTTGTTCAAAATAGCAAAATATGCTTGCTGAGATTCCCGTTTTCCCGACAGCGCGGCGCGGCGCAAGTCTTCTTTTTGATTGACTTGTTCTGGGGATAATTGGCAATAGGCTGATGTTTGGGCAAAAGCTGGTTGATTTCCCATAAAGGGCCACACAAGCTGGCTGATGAAGCTACTGGTTAAAACAGCAGTTACCGCACTTAAAAAGCGTCGCTGGTGTTGAAAATTCGCGAGGCGAGTTGGTGCAATTTTCATGGGAGAATTGAATGGGGTTTTTGGGTTTAAATTGGGTGGCGATCGCATTTTGCCGATCGCGCTCAACAAGCAGCTACAAATTTTCTACTTTTTTCGGTTGACTTAGTTATGGCACAAGTCGATCGCACAATGCAAATTCTATCTGGCGGCTATTTAAATTCAATAAGGGCGATCGGGTAAGATAAGACTCGGCGATTAAACCGTTTTGCAGTATTTTTTCCCTAAATGCTGCATAAAAAAGCGCCTGGTACAGTGGGCGCTAAAAGCAGTTGATATTTCTACTAAAAATTGTTAACACTCAAATATCAAGGATGAAAGATGAATTATTAAAATTTATCCTCGATCCTAAATGTTGAGATTAAGCTCCTCTGTTAAGAGCAGCTTCAATCTGCTGAAATTCTGACTCAAGACGCTTTTTCAATTTTTCAGGAACCGGACGGTTTGGATAGGAACTGTAATGTCCTGCCAAAGAGTTTAATGCCGTCCGCATTGTCGTGAAAGAGGCCAGCTTGGTAAGAGCGGGATCGCGGCGGTAGGCAGCAAAAAAATCGTTGATACTTGTGCGAGCCTCGGCTTGAGCGGCTGCTTTTTCCGGCGTGCCCTCTGGCAAAGTGAGCGCTGTTCTCAAGCTCTTCACTAATGCTAATGTGTCTTGGCCATAATCTCCACTCAGAGTGGCCGGAACATTGGTACAGCCCGCTACGCCGATGACAACAACTAATATCAGGGCTAACAGACGGGAAATGTAATGCTTCATAAGGGTTAGAAAAATGGAAGCGAAAGCGGCAATCAAAATTAACCTTTATCCTATCTCGAATGGAGCTAATAATGCCAATTTTTCATTTTTTTGTACCCCTACCATGAAACAGAAAATTTGTCAATCCAAAATCTAAAATCTAAAATCTAAAATCGATTGATTTGTCCAGCAACGACGGAGAGAATTTGGGTTTGTCGCAGCCACTGAGCATCAAAAGCGCCTAGGTGAGTTGTAGTAATCAGAGTTTGAAATCGTTCTTGAATTGTTTCTAAAAGTTGATTTTGGCGGCTCAGATCGAGTTCTGCAAGTACGTCGTCGAGCAATAGTAAAGGCGCTTCGCCGACGACTTCTTCAATAAGCTGCAGTTCGGCTAATTTTAATGCTAATACCAGAGTTCGCTGCTGACCTTGGGATGCGTATTGACGAGCTGGGGTATTGTTAATTGTAAATGTAATGTCGTCGCGGTGGGGGCCGACTAAAGTGGTTCCTTGAAACTGTTCTGCGATCGCCCTTTTTTGAATTTTCTCTAAAAATGCTTGCCGCACTCCTTCGAGATTGTCTTTAGCGATAAATTCCGAACTTACTTCAATATTAGCATCGTATTTCACATCTAAAACTTCGGCCGAACCGCTAATTGAACCGTGCCAATTTCGAGCTAAAGGCATCAAACGCTCCAAAATTCGATCGCGCCTGCGGATCACGCGAGCGCCCGCTGTCGCCAACTGCGCGTCCCACAAAGCTAATTCTGAACTGGGAATGGGGGATTGGGCATTGGGCATTGGGCATTGGGCATTGGGCATTGGGAATTCTGCGATATTTGGGTCTTCGGGAGTTTCAGATCCGATAAATCGCATTTTATCAAAACCTTCAGAAAATTCCGCTTTCCTGATTTCTTTAGAACGTTTCAACAGAGCGTTTCTCTGGCGCAAAATTTGGTTATACTGCTGCAAAATGTGAGCGTAAATCGGTTCTAATTGGATGACTAGGCGATCGATCCAATTGCGTCTTCCTTCGGGCCCGCCGCGCACTAAGTCCAAATCCAAACAAGAAAATTGCACTACATTTAAGACACTCAAAAAGTCTAAATGGCGACGCAGCGGTTCACCGTTGAGCTTCAGTGTCCGACGCGCTGCAGAGCGAAGAGTTAAAGCTAAGTCGATCGCTCCGGTTTGACGTTCGAGTGTAGCATCAATTTGGCCGATCGGCTTTGAGTCGAGTATTAAATCGCGATCGCGCCCTACCCGGTGGCTTTTTAATGTAGAAAGCAACTCTACCGCTTCTAACAAGTTAGATTTTCCTTGAGCGTTATTTCCTACTAAAATGGTTTTGGGAGCGTCAAATGCTACCTTTTGATCGAAATAGTTCCGAAACTGCCGTAGGTGCAGCGTTTTTAAATACATAATATTGGGAATCGGGAATCGGGAATCGGGAATTGGGAATTGGAAATTCGGAATCAGGAATTGGCAGTAAAGTTATCGTAGGGTGCCCATTGCGTACCTTACCCATTCCATGGCGAATCTTTGGAATTGCAGTTTTTGCGGATCGTTGCGCTTGCCATGACTTTATAGTGTTGAGAATCTGGTCAAATGCGAGCAGTCTAACGAATAATGAAACATCGCTCATTATCCGTTAGCCATTAACACTATTTTCGAGATTTGTAAAAGCGCACAAACAGTTTTTCCATTTCAATCCAGACAAACATCAGAGCGCTGAAACCGAAGCAAACCAGCAACTCAAACCCCGTTAAATAATGAGTGCCGAAAAAGGCTCTCAGCGGCGGAACGTAAATCAGCATTAATTGCAAAGCAGTAGTAACAATAACAGCTCCCCAAACAAAAACATTAGTGAAGGGGTTTAACTCGATAGTTAGCTGAGTGTTAGACCGAATTGCGATCGCGTGACCCATTTGTGCCAAACAAAGAGTTGTAAACACCATTGTTTTCCAAGCCTCGGGATCTCCAACATGATTAGGGTTGGTGGTATATCCGTAAGCCCAGGACATCATCGCGATCGTCAAAATTGCAAAAATAATCCCGATCCGAATCATGTAAGAACCCAAACCCCGCGCAAAAATACTTTCTCGCGGACTGAAAGGAGGCTTTTTCATCACGTTCGGTTCCCCCGGTTCGACGGCCAAGGCCAAAGCGGGAACGCCGTCTGTTACTAAGTTCATCCACAAAATTTGCAGTGGCGTCAGCGGCACTCCTCCCAAACCCATTAAAGGTGCGGCCGCAATTGTCAAAACTTCGCCGATGTTGCTGCCCAAAATGTATTTAATAAAGCGGCGAATATTGCTATAAACCACTCGCCCTTCTTCAGCGGCGGCGACAATAGTTGCGAAGTTGTCGTCGAGGAGCACCATATCGCTAGCTTCTTTGCTGACATCGGTGCCGGTAATCCCCATAGCGATTCCGATATCGGCTTGTTTCAAAGCGGGGGCGTCATTAACGCCATCGCCGGTCATCGCCACAAATTTGCCCCAACTTTGCAAAGCTTGGACTATTCGCAATTTGTGTTCGGGGGAAACGCGGGCGTAAACACTAACCTGTTCGACTTGCTGTTTGAGTTCTTCTTGGCTAAGCTTTTCTAATTCTTGACCGGTGAGAACTCGATCGCCCTCTTTAGCAATACCTAAATCGTAGGCGATGGCTTTTGCTGTCAATTGGTGGTCTCCTGTAATCATCACCACCCGAATGCCTGCATCGCGGCACTTCACCACTGCTTCCCGGACTTCCGGGCGCGGGGCGTCGAGCATACTGACGAGTCCCAGCCAAATCATTTCTTGTTCGCTGGTTTCCTCGGAACCTTGGGGCGGCACGTTTTCCCAGAGTTTGTACGCAAACCCCAGGACTCGCAAACCGCCGCTTGCCATGTTGTTGTTTTCGGCGAGGATGCGATCGCGCATTTCCTGATTTAAAGGTTGTACTCGATCGCCGGCTATAATGCCTTTGCAGCGCTCCAAAGTCAACTCTGGAGAACCTTTTGTCAGCATCAAATAATTCGACTGCTGTCCTTCGGCTGCTGGAAATCCCGAATGTCCCGATCTGCCGGGCACTTCGCAAATCACGCTCATCCGTTTGCGTTCGGAAGAAAAAGGAAATTCCGCCGTCCGCTGCAGCAATTGAGACTGTTTTTCCTTATATATTCCTGCTTTTCCCGCTACACACAGCAGAGCTCCCTCCGTGGGGTCGCCCAAAATCTTCCATTCTTGCTGTTCTTGCTGCAATACTGCGTCGTTGCACACTGCACAGGCAATTAATAAAGATTCGACTTCTGGATATTCTTCTAAATTATTAATTTGGGTCGATGTATGCCGATCGGTAAAATCTCCGATCGGTGCATAGCCGTCGCCTGCCACGGCGACTGTGCAGTCGCCCGTAGACACTAGCTGAACAACCATTTTATTTTGAGTCAGAGTACCTGTTTTGTCAGAACAAATGGTTGTTACCGAGCCCAAAGTTTCTACCGCCGGCAGTTTGCGAATCAGGGCGTTTCGCTTCACCATCCGCCTAGTTCCGAGTGCTAGAGTGACTGTCACGACTGCTGCAAGTCCTTCGGGAACCACTGCCACAGCCATGCTTAGAGAAACTTCTAACAAATCTTCCCACCTGCTGGTATCGAACCCGATGCTGCCGTTTTGGAAGGTAATCATGCCGCCGATGACGACAATTGCGACTAAGGTTAGGGCACCGGAGACTAGAACCTTTCCCAACTGATCCATCCGCTGTTGCAGGGGAGTCGGTTCGGTTTCTACTGACTGAAGCATGGTGGCAATTTTGCCCAGTTCAGTTGTCATTCCGGTGTTGGTGACGATCGCCTTTGCTCGTCCCTGAACAACTTCTGTGCCCTGAAAAATCAGGTTGAGTCGATCGCCCAAGGAAGCATCTTCTGGAAGTTCTAGATCGGCTTGCTTGGTGACTGCTAGAGCTTCCCCCGTCAAAGCTGATTCTCTGACTTGCAAGTTGGAAGATTCGATCAAGCGTGCGTCTGCTGCTATTTTTACCCCAGCCTCCAACAGCATCACGTCTCCAGGTACGAGTTCCTTGGCTGCTATTTCTGAAGTTTTGCCGTCCCGCAGGACTCTGACTAGGGGAGAAGCGAGGTTTTTGAGGGCTGCGAGGGCTTTTTCAGCACTTTGCTCTTGGAAATAGCCGAGAATGCCGTTGAGTATGACGATCGCAAAAATGGCGATCGCATCTTTGGGAAAAGTATTCGACCGAAAGTCCAAAAAACCCGAAATCACGGCCACACCCATCAGCATCAACAACATGATGTTGGTGAACTGATCGACAAAAATCGACCACGGACTGCGGCCTCCTGTTTCTTCGAGTTCGTTGGGGCCGTATTGCTGCAAGCGTTCTGACACCTGTTTGCTGCTCAAGCCAGCGTCTTTGTTGCTGCTTAGCTGCTGGAGAGTTTGGTCAATTGCTACGGTGTGCCAAGAAGAGGGAGAATTTGAAGACATAAATTACGATCGATCGTGGGGCATAAAGGTGGTTGTGGCCGGACAGGTACAGCCGATCCATCTGGCTGATTACAGTGAGAGAGTTTTAAGTTTTGAGTTCCGAGTAAAAAACTGTTTAACTTGCGACTCGTTTTGGCCGGTTCGATGCCGGGGAAGCAAAAAGCTTTTAACTTCACTGCGTCTGGCGGCTCGATCGCGCCGTTTGTAGACCTACCGCTGATAGCACCTATCCACCTTACCAAAAATAATGGGTTTAAAGCCCCGTCATAAGCTTGACGGAAGCCCAAGCAGTGATTCTTGGAATCCCCGCGCATTCACGCCCGGGAGGATGTCAATACTAAAAATTAGCAATTCTTTCGGCGCTTACACAGAAAACAAGCTGAAAGCAAAAGTGACTTTAGTACGGGGATGTAAGCGTGCGCGGCAGGTTAAAACTACCTAAAAAAAACGTCATAAAACGCTCGTATCCGAACTCATCTATTCCCGCTGTTAAAATAAAAAGGGCGCTGCGATGGAATACCGGGCCCGGTCTTTGAACTTTCAACGGCTGAGTTTTGTCACTAAATGCTGATATTTCCGGCAAAAGCTGAGGCTGTGGTGAGCGGGTTCACAATCTTTGGGATTTTTTCCACACCGAATTCTGCTGACATCCTGACATTGGGCAGAATTTTTGGTTTTTTCCCTATTCCCCAGCCTTCTTTTACCAAAACTTTAATTTACTTAACACTTCTTAACAATTCCGCTTTTCAAGAGAAAGCTAACAAAGGCGATCAACCCACCGGACGGTTCCGGTCGGTTCTACCGCCACGGCAGGGCAAGAGAAGCAAACTCTTCCTTTATAAATACCCTCGCGCATCTACCCTAGGAAGGAGATTTGCCCGCAATTGCCCCGTAGATATTTACCTTCTTAGAGAGATAAGTTTCTGTAATAATTTGTAATAAACAAAGGCGAGCGAGCATTGTATAAAGATTATCAGAGGGTTGAAACGACAGGCCAAAGTTAACAAAAACCCTGATTGACAAGGTTTGTCGCATCTCATAAAAGGTGTAAAATTTTCTAAGGTTTCTTAAACCTCCGTTGCAATGTAACAATAGTGCAGGTAGCGGAAAGGGAGAGATCGATGGGACCAGCAGATTAGCTGGCATCAAATTTCAACCCTTGCAGGCACTCGTAGCCTGAACAAATTTAACTTAACGGTTTTATACCGCAACCAAACTCAATTAACTCAAATAGGAGAGTTCTTTCATGTTTGACGCATTTACAAAAGTGGTTTCCCAATCTGACGCTCGGGGCGAATTTCTAGCTCAGGGTCAACTAGATGCTCTCAGCAGCATGGTTTCCGACGCTAACAAGCGGATTGACGCAGTAAACCGCATCACCGGCAACGCATCCAGCATCGTAGCCAATGCAGCTCGCACCCTGTTCGCTGAACAGCCACAACTGATCGCTCCTGGTGGCAATGCGTACACCAACCGCCGCATGGCAGCTTGCTTGCGTGATATGGAAATCATTTTGCGCTACGTCACCTATGCCACATTTGCAGGCGACGCCAGCGTTTTGGACGACCGCTGCTTGAACGGTCTGCGTGAAACATACCAAGCTCTGGGAGTTCCCGGTGGCTCAGTTGCAGCCGGCGTGCAAAAAATGAAGGAAGCAGCAATCGCGATCGCTAACGACCCCAACGGCGTTACCCGTGGTGATTGCAGCTCGCTGATGTCTGAAATCGGCAGCTACTTCGACCGCGCTGCCAATGCAGTCGGCTAAAAATAGCCAAGCGAACCTTTCTTGTAAAGAAGCGAGCATCGCATTTTTGCAAACAATCATTTTTGTACAAAAACAACACAACATTAGGGAGAAACCAGAACAATGAAAACCCCTTTGACTGAAGCAGTAACCGCAGCCGATTCTCAAGGCCGTTTCCTGAGCAGCACTGAACTGCAAGTCGCCTTCGGCCGTTTCCGCCAAGCAGCAGCAGGTTTGGAAGCAGCCAAAGCTTTGACCGCAAACTCTCAGCGCTTGATCGACGGTGCAGCTCAAGCTGTGTACAACAAATTCCCGTACACACAACAAATGCAAGGCCCTAACTACGCTTCTACCCCAACAGGTAAAGCCAAGTGCTCTCGCGACATCGGCTACTACCTCCGCATGGTAACCTACTGCTTAGTTGCAGGCGGCACCGGTCCAATGGACGAGTACCTGATTGCAGGTGTTGACGAAATCAACCGGACATTTGAATTGTCTCCTAGCTGGTACGTTGAAGCTCTCAAGTACATCAAAGGCAACCACGGTCTGAGTGGCGACGCTGCAACTGAAGCGAATTCCTACATCGACTACGCAATCAACGCTCTGAGCTAGATTTGCGTGATGCCCGGAATTGTAAGCTGCTGTTAGCTTAAGTGTTAGCGGTTGTTTAGAATTCCGGGCATCTGCGATCTAAGCCTAGTTTTGCAAATACTTTTTTAAGCAGTTTTCAGTTTTTAAAGCAAAAAAGGGAGAAGCAAAGATGGCGGGATTAGGTGCAGCAGAACGGTTGGGAATAAAAGCATTTGAAGAAGCGGGACGAGTAGAACTTCGCCCCCACTGGACGCAAGACGATGCGAAAGCAGTAATTCGCGCGGCTTACAGCCAAGTTTTCGGCAACGAGTATTTAATGTCGAGCGAACGACTTACCAGTGCTGAATCTCTGCTGCTACAAGGGCAGATATCAGTGAAAGATTTTGTGCGGTCAATTGCACATTCCGAAACTTATCGGAAAAAGTTTTTTTACCCGAACTCGCAAACGCGGTTAATTGAGCTTAATTACAAGCATTTGTTGGGCCGCGCTCCTTACGACGAGTCGGAAATTGCTTTCCACGTTGATTTGTACAATGCAGAAGGCTACGAAGCTGAAATCAATTCTTACATTGACTCAGTTGAGTATGAAGAAAATTTTGGCGATAGTATAGTGCCTTACTATCGCGGTTTCGCGACTCAAAGAGGTCAAAAAACGGTCGGTTTTAACCGGATGTTTCAATTGTACCGGGGTTTTGCTTCTAGCGATCGCTCGCAAAACCAAACCCAAGCCCGGCTGACTTGGGAAGTAGCGAGAAATATGGCTTCGCCGATATACACGGCCTCCACCGGAAAAGCCCTTGGCGGGACTTCCGGGGGTTCTCGCGACCAACTCTACCGAGTCACCGCAATGCAAGGTTCGGCTAAGTTTTCGCCCCAAGTGCGGCGGACTACTACCGAATATCTCGTGCCTTACGAGCAACTTTCGAGCCGCTTGCAGCAAATCAACAAACGTGGCGGCAAAGTGGTAAGTATTACCACAGCTTAAAGTTTGTGTATTGACGTTTTTTTGAAACGTCTTTAGCAAATTAGGACTAAGGATAAAAAATTCTTCAATTTTATGTGTATAGGTAAGGTGTGCAGTGCACACCCTACTTTGAGGCATATTATCCTTAGTCCTAAAAATTTCAAGTGCAACCAAGCATTAAACTTTTGTCATTAATAATTTAGGAGAAAATCTGGTGGCGATTACGACAGCAGCGTCCAGACTGGGAACATCCGCATTGAGCGATGCGCCGAAGGTAGAACTGCGCCCGAACTACAGCAAAGACGACGTTGAAACTGTGATTCGTGCGGTTTACCGTCAGGTGCTGGGCAACGACTATTTAATGAAATCCGATCGACTTACAAGTTCCGAGTCTTTGCTGCGGGACGGCAGTTTGACTGTACGAGAATTTGTACGGGCTGTAGCTAAGTCAGAACTGTACAAAACCAAGTTTTTCTACAACAGCTTCCAAACTCGGACGATCGAACTAAACTACAAACACTTGCTGGGTCGCGCTCCCTACGACGAATCTGAAGTAGTTGAACACTTAGATTTGTACCAAACACAAGGCTACGACGCTGATATTGATTCTTACATCGATTCAGTAGAGTATCAAGAAAACTTCGGCGAAAGTATCGTACCTTACTACCGCGGCTTTAACACCCAGCGTGGTCAAAAAACCGTTGGTTTTACCCGGATGTTCCGCCTGTATCGCGGCTATGCAAACAGCGATACATCTCAACTAGAAGGCAATAACTCTCGCTTAGCTGTCGAACTCGGCACTAACAGCGCTACGGCTGTAGTTGGGCCTTCTGGCGGTAACGAAGGTTGGGCATATCGGCCTTCTGCTAGAAACGTAACTCCCAGCAGCACTTTCGGTGGCGCTGCAGCTTACGGCAAAGAAGGGCGGCTGGTGCGCGTGGAAGTTTCGGGTATTCGCACGGGCGGCTATCCCAGCGTGCGCCGCAGCAGCAAGGCTTTCATCGTACCTGTTGAGGAGTTGTCCTCGCAAATGCAGAAATTTCAACGCATGGGCGGGAAAATCGCCAGCATTACTGCAATTTAGTCAGTTGGCAGTTGGCAGTTGGCAGTTGGCAGTTACTAGCTTTTAGTCAACAGTCAACAGTCAACAGTCAACAGTCAACAGCGATGCCCTGAGCGAAGTCGAAGGGTCAAAAGTCAACAGTCAGAATCACCAATTACCAAGAAGCTTATGTTGGGTCAAATTGTAGCTGGAAAAAGTGGCAATACAGCTTCGGCTGGTCGCTGCTTTCGGTATGAAGTTGTCGGCTTGCGCCAAAGCGATGAAACAGATAATGTGGATTATTCGATTCGATCGAGCGCGAGTACATTTATCACCGTGCCTTACAATCGGATGAATCAAGAAATGCAGCGGATTACTCGCATGGGCGGGAAAATTGTCAGCATTCATCCTTTAAACGCGGGTGCAGAATCATCCCATGAGTCATCCCATGAATCATCTGGTGATCACCAATAGTTGGGTGGGAAGGGCGATGAAAATCGCTCCTAGACAAGCTAGAAGGGGCGATGAAAATCGCTCCTAGACAAACAAAGTCCACTCCAAGCGGACTAAGAGTTAATGTAACCCGCCCAGGCGGGTTTTGTCTGTTTAGTAGCGATTTTAATCGCCAAGTTTCCTTGCAGGTTTTGTCTGGGTAGCAGCGATTTCAATAGCCGAATAACTAACAACTATAGCAATCCTCGCATCATTTGTGAATTTCTTACTTCCTCCCCTTGATAAGGGGAGGGTTGGGGTGGGGTAAAAAGTTTACGAATCCTGCAAGGATGGCTATAATAACTAATAACTAATGACTATGAATTATTACGAATCCGACTCACCGCCGGCGGGTGTAGCTGAGGGCGAGTCTTTAACTGTTGAACAGGCGATCGCAAATTTGCACTCCCAAGATTACAGTCTTCGGTATTATGCTGCTTGGTGGGTGGGCAGATTTCGAGTCAAGGAACCGGCAGCTATTGCAGCTTTAATTGCCGCTTTGGAAGAAGAGTCAGAACAAACAAAAATTGGGGACTATTCCCTATTACGAAATGCGGCGCGGGCTCTGGGTAAATTGGGCGACAAACAAGCCTTACCTGCTTTGATTCGCTGTTTGGAATGCGCGGATTATTACGTGCGGGAAGCGGCGGCTCAAGCTCTAGAAATGCTGGGAGATCGCGATTCTATTGTGTCGCTAATGAAGCTATTGGATGGGGGCGTAGCTGTGGCTGTGCGAGTGCCAGGAAAATCGCACCTAGTGCAACCTTACGACTCGGTAATTGAAGCTTTGGGCACGCTGAAAGCGACAGAAGCAATACCGCTAATTTCACCTTTTTTGGAACATTCTGTGGAGCGGGTGCAGTACGCGGCGGCGCGGGCGATGTATCAGTTAACTGGTGAGCGGGTTTACGGAGAGCGGTTGGTAAGTGCTTTGAATGGGGATAATTTGCAGTTGAGGCGATCGGCTTTGATGGACTTGGGGGCGATCGGCTATTTGCCGGGAGCGCAAGCTATTTCTGAAACTTTAGCAGAAAATAGCCTGAAATTGATTGCGCTCAAAGGAGTTTTGGAGCATCACCTCAATCAACAAGAATCATTATCTTTGTCAGATGAAGCTATCCAAGTTATGGATTTAATGGATAGTTTACTTTAAAAAATTAGTTCACAACTAAAATAGGATAGCTCTAGCGATTCTCAATTTTCTCGCGTAAATTCAGGAAACAGCACTTTTCAGGACACAGCAGTGCTGTTTCCCTACCTATTTTGATGAGAATGTTGGTGGGTGAGGTGGCAAAAAGTTCGATCGCGCGATCGACCCAACCTACAATTAAAATGGTCACGGTAAAGCTTACAAATAAATGGCATTAGAACTAATTCAGGCTGTCGAAAAAGCAGATTCTTCCGAAGGCTTGTTAAACGCAGTCAAAGCACTGGCGGCGACTCCCTCAAAACAAGCAATTCCTACCTTAATTACAGTGCTCGGTTACAACAACCCAGGCGCCGCTGTTGCCGCCGTTGATGGGCTAATTCAGCTCGGAGAAGCTGCGGTGCTGCCGCTTCTAGAACAGCTTGACGGCTACAATTACGGGGCGAGAGCTTGGGCTGTTCGGGCTTTGGCGGGAATTGGCGACCCCAGGGGTTTGGAGATTTTGCTCGATGCGGCGGCGAATGACTTTGCTTTGAGCGTGCGGCGGGCAGCGGTTAGGGGTTTGGGGACGATTTGTTGGGAACTGATGCCGGCAGAACAAATTGCAGATGCTCAACTTCGCGCTGTGAAAACGCTGCTGCAAGCGTCCCGCGATCCAGAATGGGTGGTTCGCTACGCAGCAGCGGGGGGTTTGCAAGCTTTGGCGGCTGCTGCGACTGTTAAACCGGATTGGTTAGCGGAAGTTTCGGCCCGACTTGAGGAAATCACCCAAACCGATGAAACTACTTCGGTGAAAGCCCGGGCTTTGCTTGCTAAGAAAATATTGTCACTTGGGTAGGGTTTGGGCGATCGTCTCTTCCAAGTCCCCTTGACTGAGAGTGGTTAATATAAAGACTTCTTGTACGGTTTTGCCCTGTCTGGCGATGATTTTAAATCCCCCGCGGATGGGTACTGACACTCTTAATGTCATGCGGGGGATGTGTCCTTTAACTTTGTTGATGACTCCCGGAGTGACTGTTTGAATGCCGATTTTTAGGGTGAGGCGCTCTAAAATTGGTATCAAACCGGGAAGGTGGGTAGAGTGGTTCCAAACTAGGCGGCCTTTGGGTTGTGCGTTCATAAATATTTAACCAAATTCAACATACCCAGTCTAAGCCACCCCTGGGGGGAACCAATTTGAAATTCCCTCAACTTATGTATCAATAACGTTACTGTGAGTGTCATTGCCAGCAAACGGAGACAATCTCAAACCGAGATTTTTGATTCCGGGCGCGCAAGCTAAGATTTGATGGCGCAGAATTGTCCTGTACTTTTTGATGTTGTGGGTTGGTAACTGTCGGTTTTTCTAGTTGAGTGGCGATCGCCCCGAGCATTGCTGCGACGCTGCAAGGTTTTTTGAGATAGCCGTCTGCTTTAAGTTCCAGGGCTTTTTCCATTTCCGAGGCTGTCATAAAAATAAACGGAATGCTGGCGGTTGCAGGGTGCGATCGCACGGCTGCGAATACTTCAAAACCGTCGAGTTCCGGCATCATGACATCAGACAAAATTAAATCGGGAATTTGGGCCGCTAACTGGATACCAACTTGTCCGTTTTCGGCGCCGACAGCTTCAAAACCGCGCGATTCCAGCAGTTCTAATACGGTTTCTCGGATTAAGTTATCGTCTTCAATTACTAATATTTTTTTCATTTGTTTGAGCGGGCTCTTTACTTTGTTTTTATTGCTCTGTTATAATTGTTACAGGTGAGTTTTAAATAATTCAATAGGGTTATTGCAAAAAACCGCTTTTGACTGGCTAATTTTTACGGCTTTGTGTATGCTCGCAGTTACCAAAATAATTGGGTTATCAGCAGCTTTACCTTGTGTACTAGCGCTAGAACTCGCTCCGGGGTATCTAGGATTGTGAACGTCTAAAATCAGCGATTCAACAGTTTATTTAATAAAGATTCCAGCCGTCTTACTCAAAAAGTTTATATTTGAGTGCCGAGCGCAGTTACGTGTAATTAATAAATCCGCCGATGAGCTAAGCGCGAAACTTCCACCTGTGCAGTTCACAAATTTCGGGCGATCGGGTAAAATCTAACTTAGTGTATCGCTATTAAGTGAGGAAAAGGATATGTCAGAATTTCTAGACTTTCTCAGACATCAGTTTGCCTACGTTGCCATTGGCGAATTTAAACCAGGAAAATTTGAAGCTGCAGAACAACTTTTTGAAAAAGCCGTGGCAACTTATGCCACAGGTTTTAAGGGAGCATACCTGCTGCAATTGCCCAATACAGACAAAGGTATTGCCATCATTTTTTGGGAAAGCGTAGAAGATATGGCAGCCAATCAAAGCGAAGCTTATCAGGAAATATTGAAGCAGATGGCGCCTTTGTTTGCGAAAATACCAGACACTGATGTTTATGAAATTGTTAGTGAAATTCAGCCAAAAAGTGAATAATTAAAAAACCTGCAATCGGCGCGTCATTCCCATTCCCATCGGAGTCTTTCGCCCGACTCCGCTATAAAGCGCAAAATCTGCTAAAGTGTTAATTTGCTTGATAGTAGCAGGAGCTATATCTCCCATAATTCGGTAACTAATATGGCCGACGCAGCCAATAAATTTACTGCGAGAATCTGTACTAACTTCTGTTCGGATATCGAAGAAACTGGGAAAAATAGCTTCTGTGAAAGTAGGTTCGATCGCAATCCTGCTGTACTTGTTCCAGCGATTCGCTAAACTGCCGAAAATACTTTCTCTCGTTGGCATAGCACTATCGTAGACACCTTGGCGAAAATTAGTAGGAGTGCAAAAACTAAAAGCAATTTGGCGCTCAGTTTCCGAAGCTCTATCGAACAATTCGGCGTAACTACAAAAGTTGACCCAAGGCTGGTTTGATTGCGGTTCGCTCAAAATATTAGTAATGTATATATTTGTCGGGCCGAGATGACAAGGGATCTCGAAATTGAGTTGCTGCCAAAGTTGAGTTAGCCGATCGAACAAACCGTCATCCAGCAGAGAAATGCGCCACCAAATCGGCGTATTTTCGTCAATTGCTTGCTTGTGTTCCCACTGTACAGCCGGAGATATTGTGCGGGAAGCCGGAGGCAAAACTCTCTTTTGTTGTGGGGGCGTGCTGCTTTTGTAAGCCTCTTTTCTGCTTACTTGAAACGGGCTTAAAGTGAAAGCTTTTTCATGAGATTGGTCGTGCAGGTACGCGCTCAAATCGCTGTCTACAGCACTCACAAGGTTCAAAAACAAAGCGTGGAGATGCCGCCCCGTTAAAAACTGGGATGGAATTGGTGCAACTGGCAGCAGGTTTAAAACAAGACTGTGGGGCATTTTTAAATTCTATACTGTGTCTCTATATATGTTCAGCTAGTATTAATATTACAGCTAAGTTGCAACTTATATTAAGGAATTTTAATCCCGTAAGGTGCACAGTGTACACCCTACGTTTAGGGGGATTTGTGCGCCTAGTGCACGCTAGGTTTAGGTTGTGACATTGAGGCCAATCTCTGTGCGGTAAATTGTTAGGCGATCGAGATTTCTGGCGACAAATAAACATCTTGAATGGCGTGGAACAATTTTACGCCTTCTTCAAAGGGACGCTGAAAAGTTTTGCGACCGGAAATTAAGCCACAGCCGCCAGCGCGCTTGTTGATTACCGCCGTGCGAATTGCTTCTGCAAAATCGCTTTTCCCGGAAGCACCGCCGGAGTTAATTAAACCCATCCTTCCCGCATAACAGTTGAGCACTTGATAGCGAGTTAGATCGATCGGGTGATCCGTTGTCAAATCCGAATAAACGCGCTTGTCGGTTTTGCCGTAACTCTTGTCGGTTGCTTTAGCAACTGCTGCATAGCCGTTATTGCACTCTGGCAATTTCTGCTTAATAATGTCAGCTTGAATTGTCACTCCCAAGTGATTTGCTTGCCCAGTTAAGTCGGCTGCAACGTGATAATCTTTGTCTTGTTTAAAGATATCGTTGCGGAGATAGCACCACAGAATTGTCGCCATTCCGTATTCGTGAGCGTGGGCAAAAGCTTGACTGACTTCTTGGATTTGTCGCGTCGATTCCGGGGAACCAAAATAAATGGTTGCTCCGACTGCAACTGCTCCCAAATTCCAAGCTTGCTCAACGGAAGCAAACATTATTTGGTCGAATTGATTGGGATAAGTTAGCAACTCGTTGTGATTGAGCTTGACAATAAAAGGGATTTTATGCGCGTATTTGCGAGATACGCTTCCCAAAACTCCCAGGGTGGTCGCGACAGCGTTGCAGCCAGCAGAGATTGCTAGCTTGATGATGTTTTCGCTGTCAAAATAGATGGGATTTGGTGCAAAAGAAGCGGCCGCTGAGTGTTCGATTCCTTGGTCTACTGGCAGGATGGATAAATAGCCAGTATTCGCCAAGCGTCCGCTAGAATAGAGTTGCTGAAGCGATCGCAAAACTTGGGGAGATCGATCGGTTTGAGCAAAAATGCGATCGACCCAATCCGGGCCCGGCAGGTGCAACAAATCTTTAGAAACTTTTGCTTGATGGGTGAGCAAGTCTTTGGCTTCGTCGCCAAGCCAAGATTCGATCGAACTGGGAACTGATAGTGTAGCTGTCATACAGATTTCCCTCTCAATTTCAATTGCAGGCTGATGATTGCAGACATTAACCTTGCTGATATTGTAGCGAAAAAATCATTTTTTCCATTCCCTCAACGATAGACCCAGTTTTTAACAAGTTAGCGACAACAGCAGCTAGGACGCGCTACTCTATAATAAGCTGGCAGTTCAGCCGGATCGGCGCTGCCAGCGATCGCCGATCGACTCACAACTTTGCCATCACAATGTCACACACTTACTTTGATTCTGAAAACGGTAACAAATCCTTCGAGATGCCCGGTGCTCGGCCGCATTACAATCCCGATCGCCCTGGTCAAGTAGAGCACATTTTCCTCGACTTAGTGCTGAATATTCCCAAACAAAGCTTTCGTGGCACTTGTAGCATCCGCATCAATCCAGTCCGCAGCGGTATTGACAAATTAACCTTAGATGCTGTCAACCTGAATATTAAATCAGTCAAAGTCGGCGAAATTGAGCAAAATTTCGACAGCGATGGCGAAGTGCTGCAAATTCAACTACACGAACCAACAGAAGCTTACCAACCCATTACAATTGCGATCGAATACTCGGTAGAAAAACCCCAGCGCGGCCTCTATTTCGTCGGCCCGGACAAACACTATCCAGACAAACCAACACAAGTTTGGACTCAAGGCGAAGACGAAGATTCCCGTTTCTGGTTTCCCTGTTTCGACTATCCTGGACAACTTGCTACTTCGGAAATTCGAGTGCAAGTTCCGAGACAATTATTTGCTATTTCCAACGGCGAATTAATTAGTACAAAAAACGAAGGCGACGATAAAATTTATCACTGGTCACAAACCCAGGTACACCCGACGTATTTAATGACCTTAGCAGTCGGAGATTTTGCCGAAATCAAAGACGAATGGAACGGCAAACCCGTTAATTATTACGTGGAAAGAAGCCGCGAAGCAGACGCTAAGCGCAGCATGGGCAAAACGCCTCAAATGATTGAATTCTTTTCTAAAGCATTTGGCTATCCTTACCCTTTTCCCAAATACGCTCAAGTCTGCGTCGATGATTTCATCTTCGGCGGTATGGAAAATACTTCCACAACTTTGCTGACAGATAGGTGCTTGTTAGACGAACGCGCCAGCCTCGACAATCGTGGCACTGAAAGCTTAGTTGCCCACGAATTGGCTCACCAGTGGTTCGGGGATTTAGTAGTAATTAAACATTGGTCTCATGCTTGGCTAAAAGAAGGCATGGCTTCTTATTCCGAGGTGCTGTGGACTGACCAAGAATATGGCAAAGAAGACGCGGCTTACTATATGTTAAATGAAGCCCGCAATTATTTAGCTGAAGATAGTTCTCGCTACCGTCGCCCGATCGTTACTCACGTTTACCGCGAAGCCATTGAATTGTACGATCGCCATTTGTACGAAAAAGGTGCTTGTGTCTATCACATGATTCGCGCCGAGTTGGGCGACGAATTATTTTACAAAGCAATTCACACTTTTGTGCGGGATAACGCTCACAAAACTGTAGAAACGATCGATTTGCTCAGGGCGATAGAAAAAGCTACTGGTCGCAATCTCATGTTTTTGTTTGACCAGTACGTTTATCGTGGCGGTCATCCAGATTATAAGGTTGCTTATTCTTGGGACGGAGATAACAAACTAGCCAAAGTTACTGTAACGCAAACTCAGGTAAAAGACAGCAAAAATGGCAACGGCAACGGCAACGGCAACAGCAAAGATGTATTCGATCTGAAAATTCCGATTGGCTTCGGTTACAAGCCGGAAAAAGAAGCAGATGATGACAGTTCGATACCTTCAACCCCGAACCTAAAAACTTTCATAGTCCGAGTGCATGAGCGCGAGCAAAGCTTCTATTTTCCCCTAGAACAGAAGCCTGCCTTTATCAGTTTTGATGTCGGCAATAAATACTTAAAAACTGTTGTTTTAGAGTATGGAATGGCGGAACTAAAAGCTCAGTTGCAATTCGATCCCGACCCGGTTTCCCGGATTTACGCTGCCCAAGCTTTGGCGAAAAAGGGAGGACTGGAAGCTGTGAAAACGCTGTCAGAAGTTCTCAAGAAAGAGCCGTTCTGGGCAGTACGGGCTGAAGTTGCCGGTCAGTTAGTTGAAATTAAACTCGACCAAGTTTTTGAAGGTTTAGTAAGTGGTTTAAAAGATAAAGATGCTCGTGTGCGTCGCGCTGTGGTGAATGCGCTGGGTAAAATCCAAACTCACGAAACTTATAAAGCGCTGAGATCGATCGTCGAAAAAGGCGACGACAGCTATTATGTAGAAGCAGCCGCAGCGACTGCTATTGGCGGAATCTCAGCAGCTAACCCCGACGAAAAACCAACCGACGAACAGGTACTCAAAGAGTTAAAATTGGTGCTGAAAGAGCGTCAGGGGTGGAATGAGGTAGTGCGATCGGGTGCGATCGCAGGTTTGGCGCAGATGAAAACTTCTGAAGATGCGCTGAATTTAATATTGAAATACACTGCTGCGGGTACTCCGCAAGCTTTGCGCTTGGCTGCAATTCGAGCTTTGGGCACAATTTCAACTGGTCAAACGAAGGTCAATTTAGAACGGATTTTGCAGCGATTGGCAGAATTATCTAAAGAGACGTTTTTCTTGACTCAAGTCTCTGTAGTAGCGGGATTAGGACAAATGCAAACTCGCAAAGCAATTCGCATTTTGCGTTGTTTAGCTGACCAAACTCCCGATGGCCGCGTCCGCCGCATGGCTGATGAAGCTGTGCAAAGAGTGCAGAAAAATGCTGGTTCTGATGCAGCGGTCAAGCAGTTGCGGGAGGAATTAGACCAGGTGAAAAAGGAGAATCAAGATTTGAGGAGTCGGATGGAAAATTTGGAGGCTAAGGCGAAGAAAGATTAGGTGTAAAACCCCATACCGGCCCAGGTAAAGGCAGATATTGGCGATCGGCTTTTATCTGCTTGTCGGTAGAGGATTGCACCTGGTTATTATAATAATATTATTGTTCAGTGGGAGTGCATGGGAATTTCCTCTTTTCGACAAGCAGGAAAAGCCAAATATGTTTATTATCCACTTTATTGCTATCTCAACTTTGCAATTGTCGAGAATCAGGATGCTGTTTTTATTTTTTAGTTGTAAACCCTTCATGAGGTTACAGCAGCTTTTGCAGCCAGAAATATGCAGAAATTATGAGTATAAAAATCGCTTTACTGGTTGATCAATCGGGGGTAATTCCCTATCGCATTCAAAACGGACAAATTGAAGTAATGCTGATTACTTCTTCGGCTAGCAAGCGCTGGGTGATTCCCAAAGGATTAATTGAAACTGATATGACTCCCCAAGATTCCGCTGCCAAGGAAGCTTGGGAAGAAGCAGGTTTGTTGGGTAAAGTGTTCCCGGATTTGCTGGGAACTTACGAGTATCAAAAATCCGGCTATACTTGTCAGGTAGAAGTATTTTTAATGCAAGTCCAAGCAGTTCTAGAAATTTGGCCGGAAGCTAGCAAGAGAAAGCGGCAGTGGGTAAGTATTCCTAAAGCAATTAAGCGGGTTAATGAACCGGAACTCAAACTCATTTTGGCGGATTTGCCGAATCGGTTCTGGTAATTTACTCATGGATGCAGAACCTAATTATCTAAGGTGCGCCTCGGCGCATCTTAGCGCCATAATTCTTCGCGCGTCCAACCACTTTTTGGTCTTAGTATAAACTTGTAGGGTGCGTCCGTCAGCTAAATGATTGGAAAATAGAGCTATGATTACTGACGCACCCTACAAACTTATGATATCAGTGCGAAAAGTTTCCCCTTAAGCGTTAGCTGACAGAAAAGGAATACTTTCGGCTAAGTTATCCGTAACTTCAATTCCCTGTTTTCTCGCCCAAAACTGGCTCAAAAAGTGAATTTGTCGCAAGCCGACAACTAAATTTAAACCTGGTACAAAAAGCCACCAAACTGTTAGGGGTTCTTTGATTCCTTCTTGGCGGTACAATTCGTTAACTGTCTTGTAAAGTTTGAACTGCACGATGTAAATCCAAGCAATACCCAGCAAGGAAAACCAACCAAACCATCCGGGAACGTCAGGGTCGAATATCCGCAAAGCTTGAGGGACGGCTACTCCTAAAACAAAGGGAAGCAAGCAAAGGGTTCCCGACCAACCGATGCCGTTATAGCGACGCAATTCTTCTTGAATAATCCATTTGTACCATCCATAATATAGCAGCAAGCTGACTCCAGACAGCAAAATTACTCGCCACAAAGAGCGCGGTTTACCTAAAGGTTTGTCGGACATATTTAGCTGTAAGATATGAATTGCTATCTTGATTGTATTAATATTTGTTAATTATTGCAAAATCATTTCTCGAATCGATCGCGCTGTTGCAGGGGCTAGCAGAACACCGTTGCGATAGTGGCCGCTGGCGATGAGAACGCGATCGTTACCGGGAAGCATCTCGATAATTGGGGCCGATCGCCCTTCCGGCCGCGGGCGCAATCCTGACCATTTCCTGATGATTTCCGCTTCTGCTAAGGCGGGACAAAGTGCGATCGCCCTCGCCATCACTTGCGCCAACATATCAGCATTCGCCTGAATTTCCCCGCCATTTTCGGAAAACTCCACTGTCGCCCCCACCCAAAATTCCTGATTTCCCAAAGGCACAATGTGAACGTCATCGCAAGTAATTACTGGCCTAAAATCTGGGTTTCCTAAAGGCTTGGCCGATCGCAAATGCAGGGCTTGTCCCAACACCGGGCGAATGTCAACCAACTGATTTAAGGATGCAGTCACAGCAGCAGAACCCAAACCAGCGCACACAATTAGTCGATCGAACTCCAAACTAGCAGCAATCTCCGCTGCTTCAACGGGCACCCCAAACTCAAACATTACTCCATTTCGTTCAGCAGCATAAACCAAAGCCAAAGTTAGCGCCGTCGGATCGACTTGCCGATCTTGAGGCGAATAAATCGCAGCAATAATCTTATCATTTAAATAGAGATGAGGGCAGCGATCGCGCACTCGTTCCACATCCCAAAGTTCCAATTGCCAACCTTGAGAGTCGCGAGTGGCTATCAACTTTTCCCACTTACTTAAATCCTCTCCCTCCGAACAAAGCATTAAAATTCCCTGTTTGTTAAAAGGAATTTTTCGCCCCGTAACTGCTTCCAATTCAGGAATCAAAGTTTCGTAGCGCTGAAGGCTGGTTTCCCTCAAATGCCAATTTCTACCCTTAGTTTTGTGGCTGATAACTCCCATCAAAACACCGAGTGCGGCGCCAGTAGAACCTTGTGCCGGCGGCTGTTTGTCGAACACAGTAACTTTCAGTTCGGGAAATTGACTTAGTTCAAAGGCGATCGAAGCCCCAATAATACCGCAACCAATAATTGCAACGCGAACCATTCAATTTTAGATTTTAGATTTTAGATTTTAGATTTTATAGAAGTTTTTCGTAGGCTTCTGAGCGTAAAACGTGTCAAATTAACAGTAAAACCCTCTGTTGTTATTTATCGTTTGTGTCAAAGTCTCGATCCCCCTAAATCCCCCTTAATCAGGGGAGTAGGGGTTGACTTTGAATGCTCTGCCCCCCTTTTTAAGGTGGAGTTTGAATACTCTTGTCCCCCCCTTACTAAGGGGGTTAGGGGGGATCTAGACTCGACTACAAGCGATATTTATTATGGGTTTCAGTCTTAATTTGACACCCATCAATTGCCAAGCCTACAAAGCCCTAAAGCTATTAAGCTTTAGGAATTAGCTGCAAGAAGGTATCAAAATCATTGACAGCTTTCTGATAGCTGGCCGTGACTTTTGCATAGTCAAGCTCTTTAGCAGCAAGATCAATGTTAACCAAATCGGTAAACAAACTCTTAGTTAAATCAACAGCTTGTTGTTGAGCACTAGGCAACAAACTCGCAGAGACGGTTTTCATGGTGTTCCGCAAGTCGCCTAGAGGCCCGTGAATGTAAGTTCTGGTATCAATCCAATTCCGTTGTTGAATTAGAGTGCCCAATTTATCCATGCGCGATCGGAACTCGGTCAGGGTAGGAACATAGCGCTGAATTTGCTGGGTCTGGGCTGCTGTGTAAGTCGTTGGAACTTTTGCTTCGACACTGCTGCAACTAACCAGAAATGCCATCAAAAACGCCATCATCAAGGCAAAAATTGAACGGGGACGAGTCATATCGATTTTAGATTTTAGATTTTAGATTTCTCGTTCTCAGGCTCTGCCTGGAAATGCAGCTCGGCGAGGAGCTGGTTCACTGACCTAGCACCGAGAGTTATGTACAAAATATTATTTTACCTCCTGGCGGCGCAGAAAAGTTATCACAGCATCGCCAACTTTTTCTGACCAATGTTCTTGAGGATAATGCCCCGCTTGTTCCAGTGTGACTAACTCTGCATTTTGCAGGGAAGCGACTAGCTTTTTAGCAGGTTCAACACTCAGCCAAGGATCTGTCAAACCCCACACAAATAAAGTTGGTCGAGTCCATGCTTTCAAGCCGGATTCAATTTCGGCCATAGACTGCGGCAATTGAATATTGCGGACTGTATTCATCAGCGATCGACCTGCATCCGAACTCTTCAAAAACGGGCGACGGTAAACATCTAAATCCTTGTCTGATATTGTCTGGCGGCTGCCACCTTCTAGAGTTCTGTCAACCAAAAGCGGGTCTTGAGTCATCATGTCGCCAATAAAAGGCAGCCCCAACTGCTGCATTTTCCAAGGCAATTTTATATCTGCTGAAACTGGTGTATTTATGATGGCTAAACGCTCAATTTTATCGGGATTGCGTAAAGCGTATTGAAGGCCGGCTGAAGCTAAAAATCCTTGGACAACGAGGTAAAATCGGTCTAATTCTATAGCTTGAATAAAGCCAGCGAGGGCGTCAACAAAAGCATCGGGAGTGTAGGCAAAGTCGCGCTTGTCTGGTTTGGTCGATCGCCCGTAACCCACCCAATCTGGGGCGATCGATCTAAATCCCTGTGCAGCCAAATCCGGCATCATTACAGTCCAGGTAAAACTCTGGGACGGCAAACCGTGCAGCAGCAGTACGGGCGGTTTACCAGTTTCGTTAACCGGATTTGTTTCCCGATAAAACCATTTCAGCGGGCCTACTTCAACTATCTTCTCATCAATTAACATTATTTTACTGGTTATTTATCAAAGAATAAGGCGGGGAATACCCGCCCTACTTACCTAATAGTTGGGTGTGCATAGAACACCTTACCCAACTAATTACAGCCGCGTTTAGAAATTCATTTCAGCAGCTTGAACTTTTTCGACCTGTTTCTTCTTGAGAACCAGCATGATTTGAGCCAGCATGGTTATAGCCACGAAAGCCATCAATCCTTTAACTCGATCGGCACTTTGCAGCACAATCTCCACGTCTTTTTGACCGAAGCCGCCCACATTAGGATTGTTCGTCAAAAGTTCGCCTGCTGCAACTGTTTGTCCTTCAGTAACAATCAGTTCTGGGCCTGCGGGAATCGTATCAACAACGGCTGCACCTTCAGCAGGTTGAATTGTCACTTCATAACCGCCAGCTTCCGGTTGAGCAATCTTAGAAATGCTGCCAGCTACCGAAGCATTGTAAACAGTATTATTGCTCTTTTCGCCAGTAGGATAAACCTGACCGCGACCGCGGTTGCCACCAACATAAATTTGGTATTTGCCGTAGTGAACAGACTTGTCAGTTGCCGGATTCGGGGACAAAACTGGGAATACCAATTCTTTATACTGTTCTCCCGGTACTGGGCCCACTAAAACAATATTTTCTTGGGTTTCGCTGTAAGGTTGGAAGTAAAGATCACCGACTTTTTCCTTCATTTCTTCGGGAATTCTGTCAGCGGGAGCAATCTTGAAACCTTCGGGCAACATCACAACTGCACCCACATTCAAGCCACCTTTGCTGCCGTCGCCGACAACTTGCTGCACGCTAGTATCGTAGGGAATCTTGACAATAGCTTCAAACACTGTGTCAGGCAAAACAGATTGCGGTACTTCAACTTCAGTCGGTTTTGCACCGAGGTGACAGTTAGCGCAAACAATGCGACCTGTGGCTTCGCGGGGAGTAGCGGGTGCTGTTTGCTGAGCCCAGAAAGGGTAAGCAAAAGCTGCTTGGGGAAGTGCGATGTCGCTGGTGAGGAAAAATCCTGCGGCTACGATCGCAATTAAGGCTGTTTTCGCGATCGTCCTGGCACTGCGGCGAAATATCGCAGATAAATTAGTTTGTGGCATTAGAGTATTCAATCTCAAAGGTCAGACAATTTTGGATTTTGGATTTTGGATTTTGGATTTTGGATTTTGGACTTTGGATTATTAGACTGCTTTAGGGATGCAATTATCTGTGGTTTTCACCATTCACCCCCTATCTAAAATCTCAAATCTAAAATCCAAAATAGTTTAAGACCACCAAGGTGCTTCGCCGGTGCGGAAATCTGTTTCTGTCCAAGTTGTAAAAGCGATCTTGTCATCTGCGACAGTGGCGTGGGCCAGGGCCAGAGACAAAGGCGCGGGGCCGCGCACCACTTTGCCCTCATTATTGTATTGAGAACCGTGGCAAGGACAGATAAATTTGTTTTCGCTAACATTCCAAGGCACGACGCAACCCAAGTGAGTGCAGACTGCATTGATGCCGTAGTCGGCGATAGATTGGTCTTCTTTCACCACAACATAGGTGGGGTCGCCTTTGAGACCTTGGGCTAAGCTGCGATCGCCCGCCGGGTGCGAAGTCAAATATTCGCTAACGATGATGTCGTTACCCAAAGCATCTTTAGCTGTCACTCCGCCGCCAACTGCCCCACTCGCCGGAGGAACAAAATATTGGACAACGGGATAGAGTGCGCCCAGTGCCACACCTGTGACTGTACCGAACGTCAGCAAATTCATAAATTGGCGACGCCCCATATCGGGAACATCGGGATTTCCAGCAGAAGATTGAGCCATGACCTGCCTTTACGGTTTTAAGTTACGTTTGTTTGTTAGCTGTTAGCGAACCTGTACGTGCAGACAACTGGGATAATTGCCGTTAATCTGCTCGCACAAATTTTAGGCCGCGAAAATTCCTTTTAAGAATGCGCCTTCCAGCCTTTATTAGAGTATTATTACATTTTTTGAACTTTGTCTTTTATTGTTTAATGGATTAACTCAGGAGCAACCATGACGGGTAAGGATTTACACCAGCTACTGCTAGAAAAATGGGGAAAGTCTTACGATATCAGATTGCGGCGAACACGGGGCAAGATTTTTGTGCAAGTTATGTGGAAATATTTAGAACAGGCATCTTTTCCGATGACGGAGGCTGATTATTTCGAGCATTTGGATGCGGTGGCCAATTACCTCAACGGCTGGGGGAGCACAGAACAGGTGAGAGAATATATCGTGACTACTCGCGATCGCCCCCGCTTGGGTAAAGCTGTCAGCATTCCTCTAGATTTGGGTGAAAGAGCCTCGGAATGGTTGCTAGACGAGTTTTGAATCAGTCAGTCGATTTTAGATTTTAGATTTTAGATTTTAGATGGACTCCACAGCCGGGATCTGGGGGAGTTCCCTAAAGTTTTGTGTCGCGCCGCGGCTGGATTAGTTGAGCCCAAAGTCCCGAAAATCGATCGGCGAGCTTGTCATACGACTTGCTGCTGGTGAGAAACTAAGCTGTGGCGCATCTAATTTGCACAGTTGTTTTGATTCAAAGTCTTGTGTGGCGGGCTTTGCTGCGCGCCCCCAACTGTGGGATTTAAATGCCACAACAGTTTCTGGGGCTTTTTAGGGGCTTTTTAAATTTTGGGCGATCGGACTTCTAGCTTACCAAAATCATCCGAAGCAATTTCTGTCAACAATTTCACATACAATGAGTGTCAGATATCTTGTGAAATTTAGGAGAATGTTGTAATGGGTGTTGCACTGGGAATGGTTGAAGTCTTAGGATTTCCCGCTGCAGTAGAAGTTGCGGACTCAATGGTGAAAGCAGCCCGTGTTACTTTAGTTCGCTATGAGAAAATAACCCGCGCCTACTGGACAATTATAGTGCGAGGAGATGTCTCTGAAGTGCAAGCAGCCGTTGCTGCTGGAATTGAATCAGTTAAAAAGGTCGATGGCGGAAAGTTGCTATCGTATCACATAATTGCTCGTCCCCACGAGAATCTGGATTACATTTTGCCGATCGGCTACACTCCCGAAGTAGAACAGTTCCGAATGTAGTCAAAGTTTTGACAAAACTTTGGTGTGGAATTTTAACTTTTAGTAATTATAGAGGCGCGGGCGATCGCGTCTCTATATTTTTTGCGGCTAATTCATATCAAATCCGGTAGCATCGGATCGGCCCAGATCCCCCCTAGCCCCCCTTCTTAAGGGGGGGACAATAATCTTCTCAAAGTGGGTCTTCTTAAGGGGGATTTAGGGGGCTCTGGACTCAAACAAAAGCGATATTCCTCATCGGTTTTAGGCGATTGTTCTCACCTATCGCTCGACGCAGACCATACAATCAACCAGTCATGAAATCACGGGCAGGAATGATAGAAGCACTCGAAACTCCCTTCAGAATCCCTATAGGGTTAATGGCTCCAACCTGACGAATCTCGGTATCTAAACCATTATTAATCGACCCAAAAGTGATGTCTGCAAACGGATCGCGAGAACGTACCAACAGTTTATCTTCACCTGGTTTGAAGTCAGCAATAGTATCTATTCCCGAACTCCTCCAAAGCCTAAACTTGTCAGCGCCCCCCCCGCCAATCAACGTTTCGCTGCCGTATCCACCAAGGAGAGTATCGTTATACCTAGAACCTATCGCTACTTCGATGCCGGAGAGCGAGTCTATGCCGCCCTGCCCGTCGGAAGCCCGACCTAACCCAGACCCGTCGCCGACATTCCCCAAGTCGAGATAGACACCCGTTCCTGCATTGCTGTACGATAATGTGTCGATGCCATCCCCGCCATTGAGCAAGTCATTGCCAGCCCCGCCATTGAGCAAGTCATTGCCAACCTCGCCATTGAGCAAGTCATTGCCAACCTCGTCATTGAGAGTGTCATTGCCATCGCCGCCATTGAGAGTGTCATTGCCATACCCGCCATAGAACCCGTCATTGCCAACCTTGCCATCGAGATAGTCATCGCCAAACCGGCTAAAGAACGTTTCGCTGATGTCTCCGCCAATGAGAGTATCGTTATAGTCAGTACTGAGTACACTTTCAATGCCGGAGAGCGAGTCTATGCCACCCTGCCCGTCGGAAGCCCGACCTAACCCCAAATCGAGATTGACGCCAGTTGTTGCAAAAATAAAAGATACTACGTCGATGCCATCGCCGCCATTGAGCAAGTCATTGCCAGCGTCGCTAATGAGAGTGTCATAGCCCGCGCCGCCATTGAGAGTGTCATTGCCCGCGCCGCCATAGAGTTCGTCATTGCCAACCTCGCCATTGAGAGTGTCATTGCCATCGCCGCTATAGAGATCGTCATTGCCCGCGCCGCCATTGAGCAAGTCATTGCCAACCTCGCCATAGCCACCGTCGCCATAGAGATAGTCATCGCCAAACCCGCCATAGAGAATATCATCGCCACCCCCGGCCGTGAGATCGTCATTGCCATCCTCGCCAAAGAGCCAGTCGTTCCCAGCCAGGCCCTTGAGAGCGTCATCCCCAGCCAGGCCATAAATGGTGTCATTGCCAGTAGTGCCATTGATGGTGTCATTGCCAGTAGTGCCAGGTGCCATATATTTAATTTCCGATTGAGATTAAGAAACTGAAACCGTCAAAAAGGTAAAACTCTACAGTGTGGATTTTTAAAGTGAACTTACTAAAAAATCCACCCACAAAACCAACAAGTCTCCTATCTTAGGCAGCCAGGAAACTCAAAAGATATAGCTAGACTTCAGTGAGCCAGCTTGACTCTCTTGCTGAGGTTTTACATTATTCAGTAATTTCACTGTATTTCTATGTTATCTGTCGCTCGAATACTCAGGATTGGCTCGTTTCAAATCTTCATGTAAACCTTAAAAACTCAATCATTAAAATAACTTATGATTGCCAGCCCGATCGCCTAAAGAATAGTGTGAATTAAGGCTCAAAACCTTGACCCCAGACACCTAACACTAAAGTTTGCTAATGTGAATTTTATATTTTATTTTAAATACTTATCAAACAGACACTAAATCAGCAAAGGTTATCAGATAAAACAATCAACTTACTCAAATAGCTGAGAAGCTTAGCTTTACACAATGTTTATAAGCTTACTTAAGTAAATAGGGAATTCGCCCTCAAAATAGCTGAAGCAATGTTTTTAAGAAAAGTTGACAACAATCTCAATCTCGGCTAAAAATAGCAGACAATTTTAAAATTCAGATGTTCGGTAACTTTTACATTGTCTGCTATTCTTAATTCTCATCGCCCTAAAAGCTTCACCAAACCAACCCCGCCAAAATACAAGCTCAGCACCGCACCTCCTAAAAGACTTTGCGTTAAAGGGTCAGTAGAAGGCGTTAAAACCGCTCCCAAAACTGCCGCTCCCAAGACTACATAGCGCCAGCCGGAGAGCATTTGGTTAGAAGAAACTATGCCCAAAACTCCGAGCAATACTTGGACAATCGGGATTTGAAAAGCTAAGCCAGTGCTGAACATTAACAGGAGCACAAATTTAAAGTATTTGTCGATCGACCACAACTGCTCTACAACATCGGCTCCATAGGTAACAAAGAAGTTGAGCGCCGCCGGAATCAGAGCGATGTAAGCAAATACTAACCCGCCCAAAAATAGGAAACTCGAACCGAAAAACACAGGCCCCAGCAACCTGCGTTCTTTCCGAGTCAAGCCGGGGAGAACAAACAGCGCTATCTGGTAAAAAATAAACGGAGTGGCGATGAGCAAACCGCTGTATCCGGCTACTTCGATAGAAACAAAGAAATACTCGCCGGGAGCTAGTTGCAGAAACTTGACGGGCCCTGCCGGTACTTCTAGCAGTTGCACGATGGGTTTAACTGTGAAAAAGCAACCGATTACAGCGATTACTACTGCAATTAGCGAGTAGAAAAGTCGCTGCCGCAATTCTTCTAAATGATCGAATAAAGACATTTCAACTTCGTCGGGAAGTTCGTCGAGAAATTCGTTTTCTAAGTTGCGAGAACCCATCGCACCGCCTGCGATTGGTGCAATGCTGTTTTCCGGGCTAATTGCTTCGAGATTGTTGTCGGAACCTTGTTCGGGTGTCTCCAAGTTTGAGGGAGCAGTCATAGGGAATGGGTAATTGGTAAGGGGTATTGGGAAGAGGAAAGGGGTAATTGGAAAGTGGTAATTAATTGGAAATTGGAAATTGAGAATAGTTATTTCATAATTGCTCCGACTTCCTTCTTCATTCTTTATTCTGACATCAGCAGTAGAAGGAACGATCGATAATTAATCCGTGTAGCGGTGTCAAAACCCGTGTCGTGCCTTCATTATTCAATGACGATCGCAATTTTGCCGATCGCGCGGCCCGTTTCGCTGTAAGCGTGGGCTGCTGCTACTTCTGCTAAGCTGTAAGTGCGATCGACAATCGGCTCAACTTTATCGGATTCTATTAACTCCCGCAAAGCCCCTAAATCGCTGGGGTTGGCATTGGCTAGAATGAATTTAGCTTTTTTACCCGATATAAACCAGCTCGTTAACATCGGTGCGAGGTTCTCGAAACTTGGCAAAGTCGATATATAAATTCCCTCTGGTTGCAGCACTTTTTCGCATTCAGCAAATGTTCTTGTTCCCACAGCATCTAAAATTATATCATATTTATCTGTCTGTTGAGTAAAGTCAATTTCTGCGTAATCCAGGACAAGATCGGCTCCTAAACTCTTCACCAATTCTCTATTTTTAGCACTGCAAACTCCCGTTACTTCCGCATTCATTGCTTTCGCAACTTGCACGGCAAAAGTGCCGACTCCGCCGGAAGCGCCGTTAATCAATACTTTATTTCCTGCTTGAATTTGACCCAAATCCCTGAGCGCTTGCAAAGCAGTTAAACCTGCGATCGGTACTGCTGCTGCTTCTGCATGAGTGATGTTTTTCGGTTTAAAGGCGGCATCCGATTCTGCCACGACCGCGTATTCGGCGCAAGCACCCCCACTCATGGGATTTAAGAAAGTATAAACTTCATCTCCGGGTTGAAATTTGGTGACTTCCCGGCCGACTTCCACGACAACTCCCGAAATGTCAGAACCGACGATTCGAGGAAAGTTAAATCCTGTTAATAGTTGCAGGTGTCCTTGCCGGATTTTCCAGTCTACGGGATTGACGCTGCTAGCCCGAACTCGCACTAACAATTCGTTGGATTTGGCGATCGGCTTTTCCAACTCTCGGTACTGCAATTCCTCGGCTGAACCGTAGCGATCGAACGCAACTGCTTTCATGGCAAATTTTCCGGTTTATTTCCAATGGAACATTCAATCCTTTACAATTACAGCACATTCGATCTCAATGTGACACAGTAAATTGAGTCACCCTTGTAGCAGCGGGCGATCGACTCTTGGAGGCTTCCAGACAGGACGCAGGCGTGAGGCAATGGGTTCGCTGGCAAGCGTGCGATCGACTAGAGATTAAAATTAATAGGAACAGGGCGGGCGATCCCATAACCCTGAGCATAATCTACTCCAATCTCCCGCAATTTTTCTAAGATAGTCTCGTCTTCGACAAACTCAGCTATAGTTTCAAGATTCATCGCATGGGCAATACGATTAAAGCCTTCAACTAGCGCTTGAGAAATCAAATTATGACTAATATTCTTGACAAAAGCACCATCAATCTTTAAATAATCAACTGGTAAATTCATCAGATAAGCAAAAGAACTCAACCCACTGCCAAAATCATCTAAAGCAAAGCAACAGCCAATCTTTTTGAGTTCGCCCATGAAATATCTGGCTTGCTCAAAGTTTGCGATCGCTGCGGTTTCCGTGATTTCAAAACCAATGGTTTGTGGGGGGACTTTGTATCGAGAAAATTGTTCGATTAAAAACTTCAAAAACTGATTGTTACTAATGCTAGCCCCAGAAAGATTGATCGTATACAAGCCTTGGTTAACATCTTTTTCCGGTAATTTGTGATAATTAGAGAAAAAAGTTTCGATTACCCAACAATCGATCTCAGTTATCAAGCCATAACGCTCGGCGGCGGGAATAAACTCATTTGGAGATACTACTTCTCCATTTTCGTCCAGCATTCTGAGCAAAATCTCATAATGCTCTACTAATGGGTTAGAGCTAATAGAGACAATCTTTTGGCAGTAGAGACGAAAATGATTGGTTCCCAACGCTCGGCTGATTTGGGAAATCACCAGTCTCTCACCACGTTGTTTAATTACTTCCTCATCATCTAGGCTATAAACATGAACACAGTTGCGGCCTCTCGCTTTGGCGGCATAACAAGCTGCATCAGCCTCTCCCAGAACCTGCATCAAATCTTTGCTGGTTTGGTTAATGGCAACAACTCCAATGCTGACCCCGATGATAAAGGTTTTGCTATTCCAAATAAACCGAAACTTATGCACTAAGTCTTTGAGTTTTTCTGCAATCTGAGCTGCTTGAGAGAGCGAACACTGAGAGAGTAAAATACCAAATTCATCACCTCCCAAGCGAGCCAGCATATCACTAGCACGGACTCCCTGTTGAATAAGTGCGGTGATTTGGCGCAGTAGCTCATCGCCAGCAATATGCCCTACGGTATCGTTAACGACTTTGAACTGATCTAAATCTAAATAACAGAGAGCGTGCTGCTGATTGCTATCTTGACAAGAGGCGATCGCCTCAACTAGCTGCTGCTCAAATCTTCGACGGTTGATTAACCCCGTTAGGGCATCGTGACTGGATTCCCAAGAAAGTTGACGGGTGAGATAGCGCGATTCAGTAACATCATGAAAGACCATGACTGCCCCGATAATTTTACCTTGGCGGTCTCGAATCGGTGCTGCCGAGTCAGCAATGGGATACTCCGTTCCATCATGGGAAATCAGAATAGTATTGTTAGCTAAGGTCACAATTCGCTCCTCTAATAGAGCCTTGTTTATAGGATTCTCTACTAGCTCTCGCGTTACTTGATCGACAATTAGGAAAACTGTAGAAAAAGGAACTCCTTGAACCTCATGAGTTTTCCAGCCTGTCAGCCGCTCAGCTATAGGGTTGAAATATGTTACATTACCTTGGGCATCAGTAGTAATGACCGCATCGCCAATGGATTGCACAGTCACTTGAGCCAATTCCTTTTCGGCAAAGAGAGACTCTTCGAGACGTTGCCGTTCTTCAATTTCTCTCAAGAGACGTAAATTTTGCTTTTGGAGGCTTTGTTGCAGCCTTCGGATGGTTAGGTGGGTTTCGACACGAGCTAATACTTCTTCGACTTGGAATGGCTTAGCAATATAATCTACCCCTCCCGCAGCCAGCCCTTGCACCTTATTAAAAGTTTCATTTAGCGCACTTAAAAAAATTATTGGAATGTCTACGGTGCGCTCATCAGATTTTAATTGTCGGCAAACTTCATACCCATCCTGATCGGGCAACTTAATATCTAGTAAAATTAACTCCGTCGATGGAGATTGGGCGGCTCTGAGCGCCATTGCACCTGTCGTGGCACTGCGAACTTTATAACCCTGTGCGCTCAAAGTATCCCTGAGAAGACGCAGGTTATCAGGCAGATCGTCAACAATTAAAATATTACCTCGGTAGTTTGTAGCTGGATCGCTAACCCGATCGCTAGTTCTATCGATAATCATACTGATTTCCATAGTTTCTTGCTAGACGACTATAAACATATGCACAAATAGTATAGTTGAATTATTAGGTTAAAAAAGTTACTTTACCCACAAAGAAGTCCTGCGCTCCCGGAGATATGGGGCTGGCAAGGGGGCGCAATCATACAAAATCTCCATTGTTCGGCTAGGGGCAGTCCCCCCGTGGTTGCCCTTCTTCGCTTCGCCTAACATGATCAGAAGAACATTGTTTCAACCCAAGCAGCCGACTTATGAACAAGCGCATTTCTCACATGGCAAGTCTACTCGTCATTGCGATCGGATGTCTCGTGCTGCTGGGTTGGCAATTTGACATCTCCCTACTCAAAAGTGGTTTTCCTGGTATGACTTCGACCATGAAAGCAAACACGGCACTTTGCTTTTTGTTGGCTGGAGTGTCTTTGAGATTGTTACAGCACCAAAGACTAACCCGAATGCACTATAGAATCGCTCAAGGGACAGCAGGATTCATCATCATCATCGGTGTGCTGACGCTGAGCGAGTATCTCTTTGGTTGGCATCTGGGCATTGATGAGTGGCTTTTCCGGGATGTCGTGTCTTCAGCGACTCCTTATCCGGGAAGAATGGGAGTAAATACCGCCCTAAATTTTGTGCTGATGGGAGTAGCACTATTACTGCTAGGGAAAAATTCCCAACGGGACACTTGGTTGGCTCAGATTTGCAGTAGTATTGCAGCTTTAATTTCTCTGCTAGCTTTATTTGGATACATCTTTGAGGTCAAAATTTTCGCCCAACTAATCGTAGTTACAACAGCTCAAGTACCATCCACGATCCTAAGCTTTTTCATCCTCTATGGGGGAATTTTATGGCTCCGACCCAAGGAAGGATTAATGCAAGTAGTAACCAGCCCGCTAGTCGGCGGACTGATGTTGCGGTGCTTGCTGCCTTGGGCAGTAATCTTTCCAGTGGTAATGAACTGGTTCACTCTTCATGGGGAAAAACTAGGCTGGTATAACGCTGAATATGGCTATGCCTTGCGGTCAGCCATCATGGTTTTCACGTTCTCAATTCTCATTTGGGGGACGGCTCGTTTTTTGAACCTGATAGATTACAAGCGCCAACAAGCCGAAAAAGACCTTAAAAAACTTAACGAAACTTTAGAAATTATTGTGGCTGAACGAACAGATGCTTTACAAAAATCGCAGGCTCGTTTTGCAGGAATTCTGGAAATCGCCAGTGATGCAATTATTTCCGTCGATCGCACTCAACAGATTACCATGTTTAATCAGGGGGCGGAAAAGATTTTTGGCTATAAAACAGAGGAAGTTTTAGGGCAACCCCTGAGCTTACTGCTGCCAGAGCAGTTTAGGAATGCTCACCAGCAGCATATCCAACAATTTGCTCAATCTTCTGGTAAAGCGCGAAGGATGGGAGAACGAGGTGAGATTTTGGGTCGTCGCCAAGATGGCACCGATTTTCCTGCTGAAGCCACTATTTCTAAGCTGGAAATGGGAGACGAAACGGTATGTACTGTTATTCTGCGCGATATTAGCGATCGCAAAAAAGCCGAGGAAGAATTACTTCAAACAACAACGCTGCAAAAAGCCATTTTAGATAGTACCAACTACACCATCCTTTCCACAGCCGCAGATGGTACGATTCTTACCTTTAATAAAGCCGCCGAGAGATTGCTGGGATATAGTGCCGAAGAAGTTGTGGGGAAAGCCACACCTGCGATCCTTCACGACAAGGAGGAAGTCGTGCGGCGCGCCCAAGATTTATCTGCTGAGATGGGAATCTCTATTGAACCAGGATTTGAGACTTTTGTTGCTAAGGCACGCCTTGGAATGCCAGACGAGTATGAATGGTCCTACATCCGCAAAGATGGTAGTCGCTTTCCATTACTCCTCTCGGTGACGGCTTTATATGACCCAGAAGGCAAGATCACAGGGTTTCTCTGCATTGGAAACGATATTACCCTCCGCAAGCAAGCAGAAGCATCACTGGCAAGCATGGCAGCGATTGTGGAACATTCTGGTGAGGCAATGATTAGCAAGTCCTTAGACGGCATCATTTTAAGCTGGAACAATGCAGCAGAAGAAATCTTTGGCTACAAGGCTGAAGAAATCATAGGACAATCGATTACTATTCTAATTCCACCTCATCTTATGTACGAAGAACAGCAAATTCTCGCCACGCTTCGACAAGGAGAAATAATTAAAAACTATGAAACTGTGCGCGTCCGCAAAGATGGACAGCTTATCGACATCTGTTGTACCATATCACCTCTGAAGGACACAGCAGGCAGAATTGTTGCGGGTTCTGTAATTAAACGCGACATCAGTGCTCGCAAGCGTGCTGATCTCGAACGCCAACAAATGGAGACAGCTTTACAAAAGAGTGAAGAGCAGTTTCGCCATGCGTTTGAAGATGCCTCGATCGGGATGGCGATCCTTTCCCTCGATGGGCATTTTATTAAGACCAATTCAGCTTTCTCTCAGATGATTGGTTATTCCCCAGAAGAACTTTTAGGGTTAACTTTTCAAAGCATAACCCATCCTGAAGATTTAGAAGAGGATATAAAAAATGTCAATCTGCTAGTAACAGGCAAGATGTCACTTTATTCCCAACGAGAAAAGCGCTATATCCATAAACACGGACATATTATTTGGGGTTTACTTAACGCCTCGGTAATCAGAGACAAGAAAGAAAATCCGCTAAGTCTTATTGCTCACATTCAAGATATTACGGAACGAAAAGAATCTCAAAACAAGCTAGAACTGCAAAGTATTATTATGAATAATATGGCAGGTGGTGTATGTTTAGTCAATGCCTCAGACTTGACGATCATTTACGCTAATCCTAAATTTGATGCGATTTTTGGCTATACAGAGGGCGAACTCGCAGGTCAACCCGTTGGTGTAATAAATTATGTCGAGACACAGGTGACACCCGACGAAACCGTTGAAGATATTGCGACTCAACTCGATCGGGACGGGGAAGCGCAATATGAAGTCTACAACAAAAAAAAAGATGGCACACTCTTTTGGTGCAGAGTTCATACCTCTAGGTTTGAGCATCCTGAATACGGAACTGTATTTGTTGCGGTTCAGGAGGATGTATCGCAGCTAAAACTTGCTGAACAAGCCTTACAATCCACCACAAATCGCCTTAACTTTCTCCTGAACTACAGCCCCGTCGTTATTTTTAGCAGTAAAGCTGATGGCGACTATGGCGCAACCTTCGTAAGCGAAAACATCAAAGATGTAATGGGCTACGAAACCAAAGCATTTTTAGAAGAGTCTGGATTTTGGATGAATCATCTGCATCCCGATGAAATAGACCAGGTGCTTAATGGAATAACTAACCTGTTCACAGATGATTTTTATTTTCAGGAATTCCGTCTTCTGCACGCAGATGGGAATTATCGCTGGGTACTCGAACAACTCAAGCTAATTCGCGATCGTGCAGGTAGACCAGTGGAAATCTTGGGATATTTAATTGATATTAGCGATCGCAAACAATCTGAGGTGGAACTTCGGCAGGCGAAGGAAGCAGCAGAAGCAGCCAACCAAGCCAAGAGTGTCTTCCTCGCCAATATGAGCCACGAACTCCGCACCCCCCTCAACTCGATTTTAGGATTCACGCAATTGATGAGCGATGAAAGCGCTCTGACTCCTTCTTTACAAGAACGCTTACAGATTGTCAACCGTAGCGGTAAATATTTGTTGGACTTGATTAACGATATTTTAGATTTATCCAAAATTGAGAGCGGAGGGATGACGCTCAATCCTTCTGACGTTGACTTGACAAGTTTACTGACTTGTATTGAAGAAATGTTGCTAATTAAAGTCCAACCCAAAGAATTAGCGCTAATTGTCGAGCGAGATCCCGATCTTCCCCAATTTGTAAATACCGATGAGAAAAAACTATATCAAGTCTTGGTCAATCTGCTCGGGAATGCGATTAAATTTACCAAGCAAGGAAGCATCACCCTACGGGTAAAAGCAGGACAAAGAGATCAAACCTCCTGTCACCTATGTTTTGAAGTCGAGGATACAGGTGTGGGAATTTCGCCAACAGAAATTGATAAATTGTTTAAGGTTTTCGTGCAAGCCGAAGCTGGGAGTAATTTGAGTCAAGGCACTGGGCTTGGTTTAGCGATCAGTCAAAAACTCGTCCAACTCATGGGCGGTCAAATTCGGGTTAAAAGCACTTTGAACCGAGGTAGCACTTTTTCCTTTGAGATTGGTGTACAGTTACCTCAAGCAGAATCCTTACCCCCAGAATCAATTAATCAAAGAGTAATTGGTTTAGCTTCTGGACAACCAACCTACCGTATCCTTGTTGTTGAAGATTTAGCAGACAATCGCCGCTTGTTAGTCGAGATCCTTACCTCCGTTGGCTTTGAGGTGAGAGAAGCAACACAGGGAGTTGAGGCAATCTCACTGTGGGAGAGTTGGCGGCCACACCTGATTTTCATGGATCTGCGAATGCCAATCATGGACGGCTACACAGCTACTAAATATATTAGAGAACGCCCTAACAACCAAGAAACTGTCATTATTGCTTTAACTGCCAGTGCTTTTGAAGAAGAGCGAGAGAGCGTTCTCATGGCTGGCTGTAACGACTTTATAAGCAAGCCATTTCAGAAGAAAAAACTTTTTGACAAACTCGCTACATATTTGGGAGTACAATATATCTACGAAGCCCTAGGACAAACTCCACAAAAACTATTAGTTGAAAGTGTGTCTGTAGAAGATATATCTGTTATGCCCCCTGAGTGGTTAGAACAAATGTATCAAGCCGCTTACTATCTCGATACCGAAGTTATGAATGAATTAATTGTAGAAATTCCCGAATCTAAAGCAGGTTTGTCCCAGGCACTAACTGACTATATCCACAATTTTAATTCTGACCGAATTATGGATTTAATTCGACCTCTACTCCCCAATCCCCTTTAGCTATCGAGTTTAAGGACAAAGAAGCTATAGTGCTGTAAGCAGTGGCTATATTTCCAATAGAAACCAACAGGGGAAAGGATTTGGAAGTTATTGGAGATGTGTGTTGCAGATATCTATCAGCATGAGGCAATTCCATATACATTAGATGGAATGTGCTGTATCATATAGCAATTATATTTTTGGTGTAAAGGGGATTTATTTTTTTTATTAACCGCAGAGGGCGCAGAGGCCACCGAGAAAGAGAAAAGAGATAGAGAAATGATTGATTTAACAGGAAAGGTAATTTTAGTAACTGGCGGCTCGAAAGGGATTGGTGCAGTGACGGTGCAGACTCTGGTTAATGCTGGGGCTGAGGTGATTTTGCATTACTTTCGCAGTCAGAAAGAAGCTGAAGCGGTAGCCGCAAGTGTTGGGCGCGATCGCTGTTATTTATTGGCAGCAGATTTGAGGGTGGAAAACGCGGCCTCGACTTTGTGGCGAGATGCTTTAAAATGGCGCGGTCATATTGATATTTTAGTTAATAATGCGGGGATTATGCAGTCAGCGGGTATCGAGGACAAATTCGATATTTGGTCGTCAGCTTGGCAGCAAACTCTACAAGTAAATTTAGTTGCCGTTGCCGATTTGTGCCGGGAATCTATTCTGCATTTTCAAACTCGCCGAGTCGGTACAATTATTAATATAGCAAGTCGCGCTGCTTTTCGGGGAGATGACCCGAATTATCTGCATTACGCCGCTTCTAAAGGTGCTATTGTTGCTTTAACTCGCAGCATTGCTAGAGGGTTTGCGGCTGATAATATTTTGGCTTTTACAGTTGCACCGGGATTTGTCAGTACAGAAATGTCTAATCAGTTTATTCAGGAGTTCGGTGAAGCTGATATTATTCGCGATATCCCGATCGGCAAAATCGCTCCTCCTCAAGATGTTGCCAATGTGATCGCGTTTTTAGCGTCGGGTTTAGCTGCACACGCTACCGGGACTACGATCGATATTAACGGAGCCTCTTATGTGCATTGAGACAATAACTGTAAAATACCTCTCAAGGCTCACGCTGATATCTTTTAAAACTCACTAATTTATCACTTTAGCAAGACGCTAAAAACATCATAAATGAATTAGTGTTAGATGAAAAGATAGTCTGAGGAAAGTTGATTATGACAACAGATAACGGCACCTACACCAAACGAGTTGCCATACTCATCGAAAATGGAGTAGAAGATTCGGAATTTCTAGTTCCTTACAACGCCTTAAAACAAGCAAATTTTGAAGTAGTTGTCCTCGGTTCGCGGACAAACGAAAAGTATGCAGGGAAACAAGGAAAAGTTGCCCAGCAAGCTGACGGAACTACCACAGAAGCAGTGCCCGCCGAATTCGATGCAGTAGTCATTCCCGGCGGTATGGCTCCCGATATGATGCGGACTAATCCCAATACAGTACGTTTTGTACGAGAAGCATTTGAGCAAGGCAAAATAGTCGCTGCTGTTTGCCACGGCCCGCAACTTTTGATTGAAGCCGACTTGCTGAAAGGTAAAAATGCGACTGGTTTCTTGGCAATTAAAACAGACATGATTAATGCCGGAGCTAACTACATTAACGAAGCTTTAGTAGTTGACGGCAACTTGATCACTTCCCGCCAACCTGGAGATTTAGCAATATTTACCACCGCAATTCTGGCTCGCCTCGGTTACGGCGGACAAGCAGTCGGTTTGCCAGAAGAAACTGACACAAATGCAGAGTGGTGGAAATTAGCTAATGGTTGGGGAGGTTCTACACAAGGCGACATTGTTAAAGGTTTGAATACCGCCCTCGCAGGGGAACGCTATGCTTGCGAAGCATTTCAAAATTATGCGGAAAAAACCCAAGACAGCGATTTGCGATCGCTCTTGAGAGAAATGATTCAAAACAAACAGAACCACATCCTCGCTCTCGAAAAACGCCTCAACGATTTTGGTGAAAAACCCTCAATTCCTGCCCAAATTGCTGACAAATACGCTAAATTAAAAACCTCAATGCAAGGAACCGATGAAACGTTCTTGCTGCGGAGCACTCTAGGTGAGTTGCAAACCGGTGTTGTCGATGTCAACAACCTGCGGGTGAAGTTCACAGATCCGGTATCAACGGCTATTTTGACAGAGATAGAATCGGATTTGTCTAAGTGTGAACAAGTCGTTGCTAAACTCTTCCGCGCCCGTGCAGTTTCCCAGGAAATTAAGTCGCCTAAACCTTCGACTAGCCCCGCTGTAAAAATGTAATCAGCAAGGGGATAAATAAGTTTGTAGTTTTGTTGAGAGGTGAAAACCCGCACCAATATCGCAACTACCAACTTGCTCTGAAATCCTACAATATACGCCTTGGCGGTAAAATAAAACCCAACACTAAAAAGCAGATATTCAACTAACTGCAAGGTGGAGGGTTTTATTAAATGGGTTTTATTTTTGTTTCAGCCCCCCGGATACATTCGTAAAGTCGCTTTCTTCAATTTTTCAATTCAATTATTTAATCTAAAATCTAAAATCTAAAATCGATTGACTTGTTCCCTCTTCCTTTAGACAGGAGACACCTGGGCTATAAATGCGCTACTGTGTTGCCAATATTTTGATGAGGAAAAAAAGGCTGTGGTTCCCTTACGCGATGAAAATCCCATTACTATCACTCCCTATGTCACCTATGGGCTGGTTGCGGCAAACATATTAGTATTTTTGTACGAACTCAGTTTGGGCGATCGACAATTAACCCAATTCTTCTACTCTTGGGCCGTAATTCCTTGCCAGTTAAGCAATATGTGTCGGGTTGCTCTGCCAGTTTCGCCATTTCCCGAATGGACGACACTAATTAGCTCCCAATTCCTGCACGCAGGCTTTCTCCACATTGCCGGAAATATGTTATTTTTGTGGATTTTTGGCAATAACGTAGAAGACCGTTTAGGACACGTCAAATTTATAATATTTTACCTTACTTGCGGCGTTTTAGCATCACTAACTCAGTGGTATTTTTCCTCAGCATCTGCCATTCCGTCCCTAGGTGCTAGCGGCGCGATCGCAGGCGTGATGGGAGCTTACATTCTCAGATATCCCCAAGCCAAAGTTCTGACACTGCTTCCCTTGGGAATTTTTATTACCACTGTCAGAGTCCCCGCTTTCTTCTTTCTAGGATTTTGGTTTGCACAGCAAGCATTGAGCGGCCTGGCTTCCTTGAATGCCCCGGCAAGTGTCGGCATGGAATCCGGGGGAGTTGCCTACTGGGCCCACGCTGGCGGCTTTGTTTTCGGCGCTATTCTAGGCCCTTTGTTGGGACTTTTTTCTGAAGATAATCGGATTTAATTTTTCACCGCAGATGAACAAAAATTAACGCAGATAAACTGCCAAAGAAATCGGCGTTAATCTGCGTTAATTTGTGGTTTCAAACCTCTTATCTTCCTAGATAAACGTCAAGTCAAATTCCGAAAGAGCAGAAACTCCAGTTACACCATTTAACTTCGCCAAAATGCGAGAATCACTGCCGGTGACGTTATTGCCATTGCCGTCATAAATGATGTAAGTATTGCCCCCGGAATCGTAGGCAAACAAGAAAGCACTTCCTCCCAGAATATTTGCAGAAACCGTTGTCTGCACGTTCAGCAGAACTTGGGTGTTACCGCTGAGATTGGCAAATCCGGGGGCAAAATTAAACTGATCGGCGATCGGCACACCGAGACCGCTAAAATCAGTAATCACATCATATCCGCCCGCCGCGATCGCAGCCTCGATCGCCGCCGAAGAAGACGCATCAAAAGCCGGCCCACCTTGTGCAGGGCTGGTATAGCGGAATTGATTGTTGCCGCCACCCCCTGTCATGGTATCTGCGCCGAGGCCCCCTACGAGTACGTCGTTATCCACACCGCCGTTAATCGTATCGTTGCCGCCTTGACCGTCAATAGTATCGCTGCCCGCCAAACCGTCCAAATTGTCCGGCAAAGAACCCCCAACTAAATTGTTAGGCCCGCTATCAGCAGGCAAGATTTGAACGGTGACAGTACCTACGCCCGGAACTGTCCCGAATCCGTCGCTGACGCTGTAGGTGAAAGCAGTTGTACCCGCTACGTTGCCGGGGATGAATTGCACTTGAGAGACAAGATTTACAGCTACCCCCAGTTGTGGTGTGCTGACATTGATAATGCTGAGTGTCCCTTTTTGCGGACTGGAATCGTTCGCCAGTACGTCGATGAAAGTGGGCAGCAAATTATTCGTATTGGTAAATACGATGCCGTCATCGACAGCAATCGGCGACAGGATAGTGGGAACAGTTACGGAGGTATCGAAAGAATTGATGTTAATCGCCACTGACGCTGCTGCCGTGCCGCCTTGGTCGTCAGCTACGCTGTAGCTGAAAGAACCGGCTTGCCCGATCACGTTTGTTCCCGGTTGGAATTTCAGCCCAAGTAAATCCTGAACGGTTAACTTTTGGTTCACGGTGAGGGGGCTCGTACCCGTAATTACCTGACCAAAAGTAGGATTTGGAAGTCCGACTACCGCGATCGACAGCGGCTGGCCCTCGGGGTCGCTGGGCGCCGAAATGCTCAGAGACAGAGGCAAATTCTGCAAACCAGTCACCGTCTTGCCAGCTTCCACGATCGGCGGCTGGTTAGGAGTCGGAGATGTAAAACTCGGCGGAGTCGGCCCCCCGCCCAAAGGCGGAGGAGTTGGGGGCGCCGCAGTGGGAGTCGGGACGATGGAAGGACTCGGACTCGGAGTTGTCCCGCCCGCAGTCGGACTCGGACTCGGACTCGGACTCGTACCCGGAACCTGTACCGGCAATGGATCCGTTGTGGGGTTAGTTGTTGTGCCTGTTATGGGGTTAGTTGTTGTCCCCGTTGTGGGGTTAGTTGTTGTACCCGTTGTGGGGTTCGTTGTTGTGCCTGCTGGTGTTGGAGTTGTGGTCGCTGGTGTTGGAGTTGTGGTCGCTGGTGTTGGAGTTGTGGGGTTAGTTGTTGTCCCCGTTGTGGGGTTAGTTGTTGTCCCCGTTGTGGGGTTAGTTGTTGTCCCCGTTGTGGGGTTAGTTGTTGTCCCCGTTGTGGGATTCGTTGTTGTCCCCGTTGTGGGGCTAGTTGTTGTCCCCTCAATGGTGAAGGGATTGTCGTTTACGCGCGGTATTTGAGCTGTAGTGAATCGAGATTCATCTAGCGAGGTCGATCGAACATCAATCAACACCGCCAAAAATTCCCCAGTTCGCCTGTCCCTAATAATCGTGTTGCTAGAATTCGAGCCTTGGCCCTGGAAAATTTCTAACTCTGTAAAGTTCAGACCTCCAGCCAGACCGATCGAATCTCCCGCATTAAAATCTCTAATTACATCAGCATCGCCGATTTCGCGGCCGCCAGTAGTGAGAAACCCGTTGCTACCAGGCGACGTACCCACCCTACCGAGAACAAAGATATCCGATCCGTCGCCTCCTGTCAGAGTATCCGATCCGCGATCGCCCGAAAGAATATCATCCCCAGGCCCCCCAGACAAAGAATCATTGCCGTCGCCCCCGAAGATCAGGTCATCACCCTCGCCGCCGTCACCAGTATCATTACCAACACCGCCGGTGATGACATCCCCGCCCTCCTGGCCCAACAAAATATCATTGCCAGCGCCGCCGATCAGGCAGTCGTTACCCGTGTCGCCAAAAACAGTGTCACTGCCCTTGTCGCCAAAAATCAGGTCGTCCTCCCCACCACCGCGCAGACAGTCATTGCCTTTACCGCCGTACAGCGAGTCGTTGCCTTCAGCACCCAAGACAATATCGTTGCCCTGGTCGCCAAAAGCTACGTCACCGCCCTCGTCGCCAGAAACCAAGTCATCGCCTTTGCCGCCCCGCGCCGTGTCATTACCGCGCCCGCCCTCAACGATATCTTTACCAGCGCCACCGTTGAGAGAATCGTTACCGTCTTCGCCCCTGAGTAGATCGTCCCCGTCTCGACTCAAAAGTGTGTCGTCGCCGGCACCCCCGGCAATCGTGTCATTGAACAAACTGCCGATTAAATAATTACTGCCCTCATTTGCGACAACTAAGCCATCGACAAAAAGTGGCTCTGGGGGAGGCGTGGGAACTGTCAGAGGTGGCCGCGGCACCGGGGTGATTGAAATGTCCGGGCCCGTCCCCATCATCATCGGCTCCGTCCCCGTCATCATCGGCTCCGTCCCCGTCATCATCGGCTCCGTCCCCGTCATCATCGGCTCCGTCCCCGTCATCATCGGCTCCGTCCCCGACGACGGCGTAGGCTGCGGCACCGTGCCACTATCCAAACTATCCGCGTTCTCATCGGGTAGCCGCCCTTCGAGAAAAATTAGTGGTACTGCACTTGGCATTGTTCCGACTCCTTGCGACGCTACTCAAAAACTACTAAATAAACTTAAAGTCAGATGCAGTAATGACGGTGCTGAGCGCTCCCGGCACTGTAGGAATAGAATTCAACACTGCCAAATCGAAAGCTGGGAGACTGTCATCTGCCACATTCGGGTCGAAGCCGAGAACGTACTTGTTAAAAGTATTGTTCAGGTACACGAAGAAAGCTCCCGTTTTGCTCGAACCCTTTTGATTCTTCAACACTGCATTTATGGCTTGAGCGTTATCAAATTTAGATTCAAACAAAATGACTGATTGCTTGCTGATGTCGTCGCCGCTAGACCCGATATTCCTGACGATAAAACTGGTGAAATCGAGAGTAGTTCCTGAATTGGTTAAACCTGCGAAATTTGACGACCTGAACAAAAATCTGTCGGTCTCGCTGCCGTTAGCGTTAAAGTCAGCAATCACGTCCACGCCTTCGCTGGGAGTTTCATAGTAGAAGAAGTCATTGCCAGCATCGCCCGTGAGCAAGTCAGAACCGTTGCCACCGCCCAAAATGTCATTGCCTGCACCACCGGAAAGCGAGTCGTTGTCATCGCCGCCCAATACCAAGTCATTGCCGAAGGCGCCGCTGAGACAGTCACTGCCGGCACCGCCGTCGAGAGTGTCGTCGCCCGCTTGGCCGTCGAGGGAGTCGCTGCCGGCCTCGCCCAACACGTAGTCATTGCCGGAACCTCCTAGTCCCGTGTCGTTGCCTTCTCCACCCAACATCGTGTCATCGTTGTCGCCGCCCAAGATGGAATCGTTATTGATACCGCCGTCGAGCAAGTTTCTGCCCAATCCACCGTCTAGGATGTCGTCGCCGGCACCGCCGTCGAGGGAGTCGTCGCCAATGCCACCAAGTAAGGTGTCAATCCCGGCGCCACCAAGTATCGAGTCCTCGCCGGATTCTCCCAATATCGAGTCATTGCCTGTTCCGCCGTCAATGGTGTCGTTGTTGTCACCGCCGCCTAGGATGTCATTGTCATTGCCACCGAACATCAGGTCGTTGCCCAGTCCGCCGATCAGCGAGTCTATGCCGTCTTGGCCGTCAACAGTATCGTTGCCCAGTCCGCCGTCAAGGGTGTCGTTGCCGATCGCACCCACCACCGAGTCGTTGCCTGCTTCACCGAATTCGAGGTCGTTGCCGCCACTGCCATCGATGATGTCGTTGCCGTCGCCCCCAGAGAGGGTATCGTCGCCGGCCCCGCCGAGGATGAAGTCGCTGAGGTTGCTGCCTGTAAAGCTGCTGGCCGGGAGTGCGCTGCGATCGACAATATTATCTACCACCGTAATGCTGAAGGATGCCGGCCCGATAGTTGCAGACCCGTCGGAGGCTGTAAACGTGAAAGTGTCGCTGCCACCTGCTGCCAGCAAGTTGTATTTGACGATGTTGTTGTTGATATCGTCTTGCGTGAATTTGCCGCCCACGTTGAGAAAGGTGCTACCCCTTTGGACAAAACCTCTGGTAGCATCGGGGGCTTTAGTAATCGTGTAAACGATTTCCAAGGGGCTGTTGTCGGGATCTGTGATTAACAAATCGGCGGCAGTAATTGTCTGGGTAGGATTACTTTTGGCAACCACCACACCGTCGTTAATTATTAGCTGCGGGGGGCTACTGACGTTGATGGTTACTACCGCCTTACTTGTGCCGCCGCTGCCGTCTGAGATCGAGTAGCTGAAGCTGTCAGTACCCGAGAAGCCCGGATTCGGGGTGTATTTGAATACGCCGCCGCCCACGGGAACCAGGCTTCCTTTGCTTGCTGGAGCAAAAGTCGTGACAGTCAGAGCGCTTTGTTCCTGGTCAGTGTCGTTCAACAGAACGTTGAAACTGAGTTCTTGACCCGCAACCGTGGTGAAGTTGTCGTTAACTGCTCTTGGAGGTTGGTTAAAGATGGGCGTCGGGAACGTCGGCGTCGGACTTCCTGTCGGCGTCGGACTTCCTGTCGGCGTCGGCAAATTCGGCGTCGGGAACGTCGGCACCGGCTCGTCTGGTGTCGGACTGGTTGTCGGTGTCGGACTGGTTGTCGGTGTCGGACTGGTTGTCGGTGTCGGACTGGTTGTCGGTGTCGGTAGGGGAAGCGGAGTTGCGCTGCCGGGAACTGTGGGGGCAATTACAAATGAGCTTCGCCCTAGGGTTCTGCTGTCTACTCCGGGCAATACTGCTAAAAAGTCGCCGCTGACACCGTTGCGAATAATCGTACTGCCGGCTTTGGTCTCGGTGCTTTGGAAGATTACCAAATCTTCAAACTTGAGGTCGCCACTTAACCCGATTAAATCTTCGCCTTGGCGAAAGTCTGTGAAAATGTCGGCATCAGCGAGATCGGGGCCGCCTGTGGTGATAAATGCCGCGTTAGTGCCGTCGCTGCTGCCGCTGGGGGAACTGAATGCACCGATGACGAAGACATCTCTGCCTTCGCCTCCTGCCACTACGTCTTTGCCTGCTTCGCCCCAAATAACGTCGTTGCCAGCACCGGCGTCCACGATGTCGTCGCCGTCACCGCCGAATACTATGTCATCGCCGTCGCCGGCAAAAATTGTGTCCCCGCCGGCGTTTCCGTAGAGCCAGTCGCCTCCTTCGTTGCCAAATAGCAAGTCTTCGCCGTCACCACCGAAGAGCGAGTCGTTGCCTTGGTCGCCCCACAGAATGTCGTCGCCTCGATCGCCCAAAAAGCTATCGTCGCCAGAACCGCCACGCAAGCTGTCGCTGCCTTTGCCGCCGTAAGCCGTGTCTCTGCCTTCGCCTCCGATTACCGTGTCGTTGCCGTCATTGCCATACAGCAGGTCGGGGTTATTTCCCCCGTCGAGGGAGTCGTTGTCTTTGCCTCCGTACAGGGTATCCAGTCCTGAACCGCCATCAAGAACGTCGTTGCCCTCATTGCCGAACAGCACGTCGTCATCGTCGTTGCCAAATAGTAAATCGTCGCCTCCGACTCCTTGCAAGGTGTCGTTGCCTTGCAGCCCGGAAATCACGTCGGGGCCGGGACTGCCAGCTAAGGAGTCGTTGCTTTCTGTGCCGCGGACTACGCCGCCGATGATTGCGGGCGACGTACCTTGGCCTCCGCCCAATGTGTCGTCTATGCCGCCAAAGGTGTCGTCCCCGGAGGGAGGTGGTGTTGGTGTTGGAGTCGGAGTTGGCGTCTCTGGTGTCGGCGTCTCTGGTGTCGGCGTCTCTGGTGTTGGCGTCTCTGGTTCTGGTTCTGGTGTTGGTGTAGGTTCTGGTATAATTACTAATGGCACTGCACTTGGCATTATTTTGGCTCCTTTAAACGACGATCCCGATTAACTTTAAGAACTGATTAGTATCAGTTTGTTGCCACAAATCCGGCTTAAAATTGATTAATAACCCCATCATTTCTAACATACTAAATCAAAACTGCAACTGCTATAGATATTTTTTAAGCTGGGCATCTTTTGATCCCAAAATATTAATGATTGCACGTTTTGATGCCTAGGTTGGGTATACTTTAATATCGCGCCATTTCGATAGAACCTAGAAGTCGCGCTTGGAGTCAGCCCAGTGTATTTATCCAGAATCCGAAAAAATAAAAATCTTCGCCGTCATAATTTTTTCTTCCCGAATGTCGAATGCTGAATACAGATGTGCCTCTTGCCTGCAGAAGCGAATGCCTTATGCTGACTGCTGACAAGAAACAGAGCTGTTAATTAGGGGCAGAAGCGGCCCGGTTTGTTCTTGTCCACTGACGGATAGTTCGCTGTGGCACAGGTAAAGCAGGGAACAGCGACTTAACAAATCTAGCAGAATTCGCCGCAGTCGCTGTTGGTCGGCCGCTGTTTCCTCTTCGGTTTCCCAGGGACGCCCCAGTTGCGATCGCAAAAATAAGGGAGCACCAAACAATGTCGCCGCACCGCCACTCAGCCACAGGGGCGAGCCGGCATCCAGCCAAAAGTGCCATTTGTGGGCGCGGCGGCTGCTGCGGTACTGGAAGATGTTGGCGAGGGTGACGGCTCTGGCTGCTGGGCCTTCTGGACGCACTGGAAAGGGGTTGGCGGTGACGGTTCCTTGGCGCAACAATTGGATGAACCGGGCGATCGTTTCTGAGTCGCCACCGTTTGTTGGTTCAACGCGCTGCATTCGCCCGTTGATTTCCCAGTAGTGGGTGGCGGTTTCCATTAACTCGCGCAGGGCTGCTAGCCGATCGTAGGGCAGGTATCTGTCGTTCATGAGAAATTTCTGGATTGCTCGATCGAGTAGGGCAATTGGACTCGGCAACAGCCGCTCCTGCTGTTGCGATCGCTGTTGTTCGATCCACTCGACAATGTGCTCGTAGGCCCTGGCTGCTCGGTGTCCCAGTCTGTCCCACCGGGGAAAGGCTGTAATTGGCAGCAATTGAGGTTGATCGATATCTGGACAAAAACAGTGATCTGCGATTAAACCTGCTCTCACTTGGTCGATCGATTTTTGATTGTGAATTTGAGATTTTAGATTGAATGTCGAGTTGGAATCTTCTGTTTCCAATGAAGGGTGTTTCTGGCTACCTAAAATTACCAGCATTTCGGCTGCGCCGTCTTGATCGACTAAACGGCCGAGTCCCGGATAAACTAACGCTAACAAAGTGAGTAAAGCTCGAATCTCTGGGGTAGTCGAGAGCGGCCGCTGATCGTTGAGAGATACGGCGGCAATATTATCTCGCGCCAGAATTTCCGTTAAACTGTAACGGGCGATCGCATCCATCCCAGGGGCAATTACGGCGATTTCCTGCGGTTCCACGGCTTGTGATTTCACCGCATCGACGATGATTTCGGCGGTTTCTCGCAGCAGTTGAGCCCGGGAAGTGGTTTGGAGCGATCGAACTTTACCGGGCAAACTCAAGCCTAAAGGATAAAAACCCTCAGAATTAACTGCTAAACTTACCGCTAAATCTCCAATCTCTGCAGCTAAACCCGCTTTTGCGTCCAAATTTTCCACGCTTTGACAGCGGTCTTCGAGTTGGGCTAGGTATTCCGTGTCAGCCCCCAAGCCCAAACGCACTCCTCCATCTGAATTGTAGGAGAACGCCCCCGCTGCACCTTGGTCGAGCATTCGATCGAACAAATGGCGACTTATCGCCGGATAATCGTCAACATCGTCTGCGATCACAGCTTGGTATCTAGAGGCTAAATGCTGCTGATAACTGACATCCGGCAACAAATAGCGCCAGTAGAGTTCGCAAACAATCCCGTAAGTCAGGAGCCCCCGCGTCAAGCACCATTCCCGCCACCTTTCCAGCAACTCTCCCATGCTAGTCCACAGGTTGGTCGAGCCGCCCTCCCCAGCAAATCCCTGTTCTAGAATGCTGGGAATCTCTTCTCTCGGTGTACCGCTGACAGCAGCAAGTTGTAATAAGTCTAGTGTTCGACGCACCATTCGGTTTGGACTTACCCCTGTTTTTTGCAAAATGCCTTCGTCTAGTTCGCGACGCCAGAGTCTCGCGGCAAGTTCCAGTTCTGTTTCAGGTTGCAGTCGCAAGGGAAATTGAGCCCTCAAATCCAGCGACTGAACTAGCAGGGGCCAAAATAACAATACCTCCTGCTCAAAAAAACCGAAGGGTGTGGTGGAGTGAAAGGTATATTTTCCTTGGGTAGCGACGGCGATGCGATCGGCTAATTCTAGCCGGTTGTCTCCGTTAGCTGCTAAGACTAAAATTGCTGGGGCAGTTTGTCCAGCCCGCCGCCGCCCGGAGCTCGATCGCCCTGAAACTGTTGCAGGCAGAGGCTTGACAGTTTTGCTCCAAATGCAGAACTGCTCGACTAAGCGAGTGGTTTTGCCGCTGCGGGCAGATCCGACAATCCAAATTGAATCCTCGCTGGCTGTTCTCAGTTCATGTAAATTTGTTACCATACCGTGAATACTTTAATCACTAATGTCTACAGCAAACTAACCAGCTTTAGCTATGAATACTTCTCCGTGGAACAGGATTGTAAAATATCTCTACAGCCTTCACCAATGGTATCGAGAAACCCCTGAGAGGGCTCTAGAACAGGCCTACGATGCTGCGTTAGCAATTAAGGCGATCGAAGACGAGCATTTTGGCGGCCAAGGAATCTCTGAGCGATCGGGAGATTACGGACAAAGCACCCTGTCTTACTTTAAATCCGAACTGGAAAAATACCTCAAGGTTATTCAAACCCGAATGGTTGAGTTTAATGCTAGCCGTTCTTTTTTGGAACTGCCGGAGCGAGTGGGAGCTAAACCCAAAACGGGGCACAGCGCTGATTATCACCAGCACGGATTACATCTCAACAATAAAGATAGAGAATCCCTTATATTTGAGAAGCTAGAGTTTATTGATGGAGTCATCGACAAGTATATTAATAATAGTAGATCAACGGCAATTGTTCCGGTTGTCAGTTCAGTAAATGTGCAGACAAAATCTACAAATAGCAGTTCTCCACCTGACTCCAAAAATAAAGGTTCAGCTAATTCTGTTCACATTCACGATGGTGAGGTTGACACTAACTATGAAGAAGTCAATTTATTACCGCGATCGCTTTTGGGGACTTTGAATCGAATCACTAAAGATTTAGACCCTGGAGCTGAAAAAGAAGTAGTCAAAAATTTTCGCAATTCCAAAGTCAAAACAATTATTTCTCTCAGATTTATTTTGCTTTTGATTTTGGTTCCGCTGTTGACAAATCAAATTTCCAAAAACTTTCTAGTCGGCCCGATCGTTGACCATTTTAGAGGTCAAGAAAATGCTCCACTTTTCATAAATGTTAACCTGGAAGAAGAAGCATTCCAAGAACTGGAGAGATTTGAGCAGCGCCTCAAATTTGAAAGGTTAATAGGCACGGCTCCCTCGCTTTCTTTAGAGGAAACGGAAAATAAGATTGCCGAAAAAGCAGTTGAACTAGCGGAGGAATACCGCGCTGAAAGTGGGGGAGCTATTAAAAATATTTTTGCAGATTTGATTTCCTTGATTGCCTTTGCTGCAATTATCGTCACTAACAAGAAAGAGATTGAGATTTTAAAGTCTTTCATGGACGATGTGATTTACGGTCTCAGCGACAGTGCGAAAGCTTTCGTAATTATTTTGTTTACAGATGTGTTTGTCGGATTTCACTCGCCTCACGGTTGGGAAGTAATTCTCGAAGGTTTATCGAGGCATTTGGGACTGCCAGAAAATAGGCAGTTCATATTTTTGTTCATTGCAACGTTTCCAGTGATCTTGGATACGGTATTTAAGTATTGGATCTTCCGTTATTTAAACCGGAGTTCGCCTTCAGCAGTTGCTACGTACAAGAATATGAACGAGTAATCAGAGGCGAAGGAAGTTCGGCAACGGATTCTGTAGCGGATGTAACTGATGTAACGGATGGAAGAAGAAGGAAGCAGGAGGAAGGAATAAGGAAGAAGAAAAAAGATGTAATAATAGCAATGGTTTCAGGCATTAAAAACGTCATTCGTAGGGGGTCAACTGCACAATGAGTGGTTTACCCATAGCGCATGAAATCATTTATTGTTTGCCTCAACAGTGGTTTAATTAAGTTGATATACTTAAGCTGTTGAATCTATAAATTTTATTTTTGGGCGGGTTTTCGCGCGCAGCCCACAAGAATTTTATCAAACTTGACAGTCATGAAGGATCGGGTCAGGAAGCGTAAAATTTAGATGCGCCTAGGTCGACAAAAAATGCGATCGCCCGCAGAATTTCTCGAAAGAAATCAAAAGGGCGATCGCATTCCCAAAACTCATTAGCCATTACCAATGACCTAATTCCAACGCTTCTTGCGCTGTCGCTGGCTGGCCACCGCCTCCACCAGCCCCAGGGCGAGAAAATTACTCAGCAGCGACGCATTCCCGTAACTTAGGAAAGGCAGCGGAATGCCCGTAACCGGAGCCAAGCCAATGTTCATCCCAATATTGACGAATACCTGAAAAATCAACATTGACAGTACGCCGATTGCCAGCAAAGAACCAAAATTATCGTTAGCAGTTTGAGCGATCGTCACCAACCGGAAACAAATTATCCAGAATACCAACAACACGCTAATACAGCCAATAAAACCCAATTCTTCGCCAATAGCTGAAAAGATAAAGTCCGTATGCTGTTCGGGAATAAAGTTAAGCTGAGTTTGCGTTCCCTGAAACAAACCCCGGCCCTTCAGTTCCCCAGCGCCAATAGCAATCCGAGATTGAATCAAGTGATATCCGCTGCCTAAAGGGTCTTTCTCGGGGTTTAAAAACCCTGTCAGACGCATTTTTTGATAATCCTTGAGCACATTCCAAAAAATATGTCCGAGGTGTCCAGAAACAACGTTCACCAACACAGCACCGAAAGTGCCTAACCAGGGCCAAGGCAGGGTTCGCCAAGCAATAATACCGGCAACAACTACCCAGGCTATCCAAATCGGTGTAGACAGGTTATTGAAGAGAACTGAGATGAGAGGAGAGAATAGCAATATTAGCCAGCCGGGATTGACATTACCCCAGTAAAACATCCCCATTGTGATTGCGCCGAAGACTAAGGAAGTACCTAAATTTGGTTCGGCAAAGATCAATCCCCAGGGTACAGCCATAATCGCCAGCATCCTCAACATATTACCCACCGTGGGGACAGTCTTGTCGTGCAGGAGAGCTGCTAAAGTGACAATCATGCCTACTTTGGCAAATTCTGAGGGTTGCAGGTAGAAGCCGCCGATGTTGATCCACCGCTGGGCACCGAGCCCTGTAGTACCGATAAACCGCACTGCGATCAGGGACAAATTGATTAATATGTAAATCAGCCATTTCCACTCAAGCAGTATTTGGTAGCGACAGCGGGAAATGATGATGGCGAGGAACAAACCGACTGCCCCAGTTACCCAGTGCCGCCACCAGTCGATCAGCCCCTGGTTGATTTCGACGCTGCGGATCATGACTCCCCCAAAGATGGTGAGGGCGATGCAAGCGCCAAACAGCCAAGGGTCTGCTTCTTCCCAGGGTTTGAAAATTGATTTCCAGCGGTTTCTGACTTGTATTCTCTGCAACATGAGGATTTTAGATTTTAGATTTTAGATTTTAGATTATCGAGCCGATTTTCGGAAGTTGTGGATATATTTCGGATTCACAGCCTGCACCTTACTTGAGAAGCCTCGGTGTTAGTACCTCAGATTATTCGGGGAGTTGTAGGGATGTTCCGGGAACGGAAGAAGGAACGCCCAACCGGGTATCTGGATATTCTATTTTTTTCTGGGCGCTTACTTAATTTAGTTCGCCCACGTGGTCAGAAACCGGGTTTTTGTCGATAAGACGCACTGCAAATCGCAGAAACCGCTAAAAACCCGGTTTCTTGGGTTTTGATCCGCAAGTCCGAGAATCGTCAGGCCGGTTCGTAAAGATATTCAAAACCGTTCCCATCCGGATCTCTGCCGTAAAAAGATGCAGTACCGTCGCGGTGTTCGTGAATGTGGGTGACGGAAACACCATCGGCTTTGAGTTGTTCGTAGGCGGATTCCATTTCGGTACGATCGTCAAAGATAAACCCAAAATGCGGCCCTGCTTGGTCGTAACTCGGACTCAACAGCGCCAATCCGTCCTCTCCTGCTTTCAAATAAGCCCAGTCTGCATCTTTCCAGACTAACTCCATACCCAAGTTGCGGTAGAATTCAGCAGACTTCTCTATGTCTTGCACGCAGACGGCTACGTGTCCCAATCGTTTTAGTTTCATAGCTACAAAGTTTATGGTTGTTCTTTCGTTTATTGTATCTACTTTCTGATTTTTTGCTCGATTAATTAGGTATTTTTTATGTTTTTTTTGTTGCGGCTAACTGTACTTTTTCTACTTGTTTACTGGCGTCCATTTCGCTGAACAGTTGAATGGCGCGCTCAAAATTTTCTTGGGTTTTCTCGGTGTTACCAAGTTTTTGTTCTGTCAGTGCTAGTTGATAGCAAGCTTCGGCTCGGTCTAATTTAGCGCTGGCTCGATCAAGTATTTCTATTGCCTCTGCATGGTGCTGCAGGGCTTGGTCAAATTCTCCCCGTTCTCGGTACAGCGCTGCTATACCGCTGAGAGCTTTGGCTTTGATGGTGCTGTACTGGTTTTGGTCGGCCTGGGCGATCGCTTGGCGGTACAAGCTCAAAGCTTTCTCTGTCTCTCCGAGGTTTTGATAGGTGGCGGCGAGAAAAACTAACTTGTATCCCGTACCCACCAACTGACTGTTTTCCCGATCGGCATAAAGTTTCTCGGCGAGCTCTTCCGCCTCTTTTTTGGCTCCGACACAGGAGTTGAGGAAAGCTAACCCGACATCGATCGAATAGCTATTAATCCCGATTTCGTCCCGCGAAGTTTTCAGCTTGACAAATATCTCCATAGCTGATTCTAATTCGCCCATTTCTATTTGACAAAAACCTATATTAATTGCAGCGTTAACTTTCCAGAATTCCAGATTAGCTTGTTTGCCGTTTTCAGGTTCGCTGCTTTTCGCTATAATTTGCAAAGATTTAGTGGCTTTTATTTCTGATATTTGATGGCATTCTATGGCTTGATTTATATCGCCTAAAATTCGATAACAAATGCCTAAAATACTGTATAAACCGCTCAAATAATAATCAGAAGTCACATGGTTGACGATGCGAGTAGTGGCTGAAATTATTGGCTGCAAGAAACCTAATTTGTAGAGCGCTCGACCGAGCTTGTAATCTTTGGCAAACTGGATATTGATTTTTTTGAGGATGACGCTAGCGGCCTGCTCGAAACAGCTAATTGCCACATAATGATAGTAAGCTTCAAAAGCTTTCAGCGCATCTTCTACCGTTTCAATATTTTCAACACTCTCTGTCCAGAACTCGGCGGCTTTGCGGTTTGCAGTCTCCCAGTCTCCGGGGGAGAGCCGATCGATCGCTTCTTCGCGAATTGCTGGATGCAGCCAGTATTCGCCCTTCTGAGACTCGACTAGCGATCGGTGCAACAGCGATTTAATGATTTGTCGCCGTCCGGCTTCGGGCGCGTCCCACAGCAAACACAAAAGTCCGTCAGTAGGGACTGTCGGCACATCTTGATAGCGGTAACAGCCCAAGCGACACAGGAGTTGATAGGCTTCGGCATCGAGTTCTTGCAGGCGGTTAAACTGACTGGTAACTAAATTTTTTAAGTCTGTTTCAAGGAGCGGATCTTCACTGTTTTCTAGCCAGTAAGCTGCCATATCTCCGTCAAAATCTTCTCGGATCGTGCCACAAATAATGCCCATTGCTTTGGCATTACCGCCGTAAACTTTGTGCATTTCCTTGAGGGCGACATCATCTATATTGATGTTGCGACAGCTAAAAAACTGCCGCCAAACTTCAACTTCCAATCCCGGAAGCAAGTAGTGTTCGACGGTTACATCTGAATCGCACAGTCGATCGCGACTGGTAATCAGCGTTACCGACTGCACCGCTGCGTCAGCCAAAACTCGCAACAGTTCCACGTAAAGCCGGTGCGGTTCAATAAACTTACCTTGTCCGTCGAGTGCGGCTTCCAAATTGTCAATTAATACGCCGACTTTGTGAGTCTGAAGCTGCCGTTTCAACCGCCCCAAGGTGACGCCAAAGTCGGGCCCTGGTTCTTCCTGAAAGTCTTGCTTGAGCCATTCTTCGATCGCACTTTCCAATGCTGTGATATTCTCTGTCTCTTTTGCCATCAACAGTTCAATTACTCGATCGAACCCTTGAGATTTGAGATACTGTCTGGCCAAAGTTGTTTTGCCGATACCGCCGGCACTTTGGATGACAATCACTTTTGCACCTTGGGCGACAAGAGTATTGAGATCTTCGATCGCCCCTAAGCGGCCCAAAAAATTCGGGTTTTCGATTTCCAAATCCGCATCAAGTCCGAGAGATACTTGGGCCGGAACAGTTTGTCCCGACTGCGGTTCAAGTTTCGAGTAGCTGCGCCAATACCGCTCTACAACCGCTTGAAGGTTGTCTCTTTTGACTTTTTCTCCTTCTCCAAACAGCGCTGAAAGCCGCTTCCACAAATTAGAGGCAGCATCCTTAACAGTCCCTACTCCATACCCTTCACTATCTGCAACCTGTTGGTACGTCCTGCCTTGCACGCCTTGCCAAGCTTCGCGAAAGATCGCGCTGTCAAGGTTGTCGAGAGTTTTCAGGTTTCGAGCCACAAGTAACGAGTTGGTAAAATCCAGTGCACGATCGGCTTCCATTTAGTCACCAGGTTTAGCGTTACCCATCTGAGACAACTTTAACAGACTTTTTCCGACTCGCTTACACCCTCAAACAGTGGACTTGTATAGACTTTTACCGACTGACACGGCCGAGGTTGGCCGGGGATACTGTTGAGTGTGGAGGGGAAGTTGACAGACAAGCTTCTGACATCCGCACAGATCGAGTCGAGTTTATATTTGGGAGCAAGCAGCTATGTCTATTAACGATGTTGAAACAGCGATCGTAGATGAACAAATCCGCCCTCAAGAATGCGGCCGGGTTCGTTTCCAAAACAGTTGGTGGCCGGCGAAGTGCGATCGAGACATGACTTTTGAACCCGGTGAGGTGGTGCGCGTCGTGGGAATTGAAAATATTACTTTGATCGTTGCAGCGTCGTTTGCGATCAATTCTGAAAGTTAAGGAAAATATATAATCAGGAGAAAGTAATCATGACTGTCAGCCATTTAGAAAGAGCGATCGTTGAAGAAGAAATTAAACCGAATCAGTGCGGCAGCGTGCGATTTCAAAGCAGTTGGTGGCCAGCCAAGTGCGTTCGAGAAATAACTTTGCAACCCGGTGAAGTTGTTCGCGTCGTGAGACTTGATAACATTACTCTGATAGTTGAAGCGTAGTTGGGAAACAATCTGGAGGGGGGGAGTTATCGGAGGCTAGAAAAAATAAATTTGCGATCGCGTTTCTATTTCGATACATTTCTCTTCAAGCGGGCGATCGCACTTCTCGCCTCTGTTAATTTCCCGATTCTAGAATTTGACCTCAACCACAACTCGCCGCTGACAGTCGCCAGTCCGCCAGACCGCCAGGGAATGAATTCCCTGTCTACCTCGCTCAGAGGACTAATGAGTTTTTCAGTCCTCTGAGCGAGGACTTTAGCTTTGAGGCAGGGGTTTCAACCCTTGCCGGACTGCGGGTTTAACCTAGTTGTTGATACGAAGAAGGACACGGCAATGCCGTGTCCCTACTTACGAAAAGCCTATGTGTCATACTGAGTGAAACGAAGCATCGAGCGAGATGCTTCGCCCAAATGCCTAAGTCCTATTTTTCATAACGAACTAGAAGATGCCAGAGAAAAATATCCGGGTCGTCATGAGCTATCATCTCTTTAAACATGGAAACAAAAGGCTCATAGTCCAAAAACTGCATCTCCAAACTGAGTTGTTGCAATCCTGCTTCTTTAAAGATGCGATTTAACCGCAAGGGAGTGTAATAAATCTGGGGATCTTGCCACTCAGCATCCCAAACTTTATTGCCGTAGACATCGATAAATCCCTCTGTAACACAGTGAGCGTGTTTGCGACTGAAATAGGCAATTTCTAAGAAGCATAAGGTGGTTGGAAAATATCCGTATATCTTGCCACCTGGCTTGAGAACCTTTCCAAATTCCCGAATCATCTCGCGATTGGTTTTATCCTCACTGGAAACCACGGAATTTGCGAGTAGGACGTAATCAAATTTCTCGTTCCACTCCGGTTTTTGTTCGGTGATTCGCGTGGAGTCTACTTGCTCAAACACGATTTGCTGATTGTTGAGTCGGGAATCTCCATCTGCTGTTTTCCAGTGTGCTTGTGCTTTTTCAATGGCTGTTTTGGAAAAATCGGTACAGTAGACTTGTCCAATTTGGGGGCAAAATTCTAGTAAGGTTTTCTGAAGATAAATTTCCGAGCCGCAACCGGGAACTAGGACTTTGATGTCAGGCGAGTTGGGAATATCATAGCCGGGAGAACGCTCTGGACGGATTAGGGTTTTGCAGATTTTGGGGTCTTGGGTGATGCTGAAAGCGGTGTTGGTATAATCTTCGTGGCTTTTATCTCCAGAGAGCTTTCTCTTCTTCAAGAGATTTCGAGCCTAGGTTAGGAGAAGAGGGGATTAGCCATTTGTAATCATTTGTGCTGGTCATAATTTTTAACTCCAAAATGTTCAGTATAGGTCAAATCTGCGTGTCAATCACTCACCACCAAGCTGCCGTTTTCCATCACGTAAGTGACATCCGCGAGCAGCGCATTAGCTATGCGGTGGGTGATGAAAATCACGGTGCGTTCTTTGCTAATGTGCTCGATGGTGGTGAGGATTTTGGCTTCTGTGGCGGGGTCGAGGGCGGATGTGGCTTCATCGAGAATTAGAATTGCTGGATTTCTCACCAAGGCTCTAGCTAAAGCGATTCTTTGCCGTTGTCCCCCTGATAACTGTCCCCCCCTGTCACCAACAAGTGTATCGTAGCCTTGGGGTAAGGACAAAATAAATTGGTGAATCTCGGCGTCTTTGGCTGCGGCTTCGACTTGTTCGTCAGTAGCTTGTAAATAGCCCATGCGGATGTTTTCTCGCACCGAGCAATTAAACAGAATTACATCCTGAGAAACCAGCCCAATTTGAGAACGAAGGGAGCGTACTGTTGCATCACGCAAATCAATTCCATCAAACAGAATGCGTCCTTTATCTGGGTCATAAAATCGGGTCAGCAAGTTGACAATTGTACTTTTGCCTGCGCCACTTTGACCGACAAATACCGCGAAGTCTCCTTGGCGAATTTTTAGGGATAGATTTTTAACTCCTCCTCTATCTTGGGAGTAGCTAAAGCTAACATCGTCAAAGTAAATATCACTATGAAAATGGGGCAAGTCAATCGCATCTGGGGCATCCTGAACATCAGGGACTTCTGACAAGATATCGTTAATGCGCCGCAGGGCTGCTACTCCATCGATAAAATAAGGTACCGATGAAGTTAAGGCGAGAATATTTAGATTCAACCCGACCAGTAAAAGCTGATAAGAAACCAGGGTTCCTACCGAAATCACATTTGAGAAAGTCATTGACGCACCGACGCTTAACGTCACAATCTGCGTCATGACAAAACCAATCATGGGAATTTTCTGCACTAAGTAGGACAGAAATGTAGCTCGGATATAAACCCGTTTCAAGTCGTTTAGATCGGTATTAAAATTCTTGACCATTTGGGTTTCCATCCCAAATATCTTGACAACCGATTGCGAGAGAATATTCTCTTCGACTCCGCTAGCAATTTGTCCTTCTTTTTCCATTAATTGATAACTTTCTTCAGTCGCCCGTTGGGCGATTTTTGCCGGGGCAATGGTGCAGAATGTTAAACCAATGCAACTGATAACAGCTAGCTGCCAGTTGAGGAGAAAGAGGAAGATACCTGAAAACAGGATGCTACCGATTTCGAGAATAACGACAGATAGCCCGGTGGTAATTAAACCATATTCCACATGCTGTGTGTCGGACATGACACACTTGACAATATCTGCGGCTGAACGTCGCCCAAAAAACTCCATTGACAGGTTCTGGAGATACTCGAATACGGAACGGCGGATGTTGTTGACGATTAAAACACCCAAACGCGCTCCTAAGAAGTTGGCAAACAAGCCGATAGCAGCATATAAAATGGCTCCCGCGGCTAGGAGGGATAGGATGAGAATCAGCAGATTATAATTTTTGGGAACGATGGCGGCATCGATAATGTATTTTAAGCTGGCTCTCAGGACTGTATCGAAGGCGGCGTCGAAAATTAGGCAGCTATAGACTAAAACTAATTGCCATTTATAGTCGGCAATATATTTGTTGATAGTTTTAAAAAACCAAATAATTTCCATAGGTTATGGGAGTTTGTCTACAGGCACGATTTATACTTTTACTTGGGCAGTTATTATCTGGATATTTCCTTACTAAGTAGGGTGGGCATTGCCCACCCTACTCCTGACTTAACTGAGTGGTAATTTTCCACTCGGCTTAGATTTGTGGTCTTATCTTATCAGCTTTTTTCACTAAAAATTTTCTGATAAGATAATGTTTTTTATAAGCGGCAGTACCGTCTTTTTGCTACTATTATACACATGGTAATCTTCTCCTTTATTGTATTTTTGTCTCTACACCTATAAGACGAATCCAGAGGTCTATTTCTGAATTTTTCGAGTTAGAGGCTGTTTTTTCCTAACTCAATGCACTCTGAGAGGTTCAGATCCCCGACTTCCCTAAGAAGTCAAGGATCTACGCTTTAGCCCGATCGCCCTTTCGCGTCTTACCTTTCAACCGTTTCACAGCCTCCTCAACCTCCCCGCGAAAAGGGTATAGCAACCGCCGACTCAGCGCACTTCGATAAGCCTCCACAGCCTCCGTCACATCCCCCAACCCCAACAACGCTCTTCCTTGCCAGTAACCAGCCATAGCCGGGTCAAACTCCATCAATTCCTGAGACTGACAAGCCTTTTCCAACCATTTCCGACTCGCCACCTCATCCCCCAACATTCCATAACTCTCCCCCAGCCACACCGCAGCAGACACCGATTGCAGATAACCCCCATCTTCTGGTAACAACTGCCATCCTTGCGCCAAAGCCTCCACCGCTTCCCGGTGTTTCCCCGCCAGTGCCAACACCCGCCCATGACTAAACCAAGCATCAGGTAACTGCGGTTCAAGTTGCGTCCCCCGCACAGAAACACTACACCCTCGCTCAATCTCCTGAAAACTTTCCACCAACACCCGCCCCGCCGTCGTCCAAACACTCCAGCGATCGGGAAAACGATCGAGCATCTCTTCTACTATTGATGTCAGGGTTACTTGACGGTTCGATCGCCCTAAATCCCCCTTAACAAGGGGGACTTCCAGAGGAGTTCCCCCCTTGGAATTAGAAGACTTTGCCTGCTCTAGCTCCCCCCTTTTTAAGGGGGGCTGGGGGGGATCGAGAGGAACTGGGGGAGAGGTTAAAGGCAAAATCTCGCACAACGCCCGATAAATTTCACAATCCTGCGGATACAGACGATAAGCCTTCAGCATCGCCTCAGCCGCTTTCTGATATTCCCCCGTATGGAACAAGCACCGCCCATAGGAATACCAACCCCTAGGATGATTCGGGTGTTCCTCAGTAAACCGTTCCAACACCCCAATCCCGTTAGCGCACTCTTCCCGGAAAAGGTGATAATATGCCAGCAACTCGCGGGCATCCGCCGCATCAGGAGCCTGTTGCAGCACAGAACTAATTATCTGTTTAGTCTGTTTGCCTTCCTCACCCGATACCAATCTCATCCGGCAACGAGTATCCGCCAGTCGTTTGAGCGCTCGGAAATCACCCGGAGCCACCTCTAGCGCTTTGCTCAACCGCCGCTGCGCTTGGCGCACGTTCCCCACCGCCTGACTCGCGTCGTAGCTGTCAATCAGCGCTACAACATCATCCGGGTTCAGTGACAAAACCGTATCGAACGATCGCAAAGCTGCAACCGCATCCCCTCTCCCCATTTGCACCTGCCCCAAGGCCAGCCAGTGAGCCGCATTATCTGCTTCTAGGGAAGCCGCCGACTCAAAAGCCAGTATCGCTGCCTGAGTGTCATTTCTACAGAGTGCGATCGATCCGCTGATATGCTGTCGAGTCGCCTCATTGCGTGCATTGGCCAAGGCACTTTCATAAACCCCTACTGCCTCAACCTTTCGTCCCATAAGCTGCAAGAGTTTCCCCAATTGCAACCGCACGCCAATCAATGGTTGCTGCCGATCGATTACTTGGCGATACTCTTCAACCGCCTGCTCGATATGACCCATTTCATACAGCAGATTCGCCAATTCCAACCGTTTCTTCCACCCAGATGGATACTGCTGCACGTACTCACTTAATGTTTTCAGCTTCTGCTCTTGTCGGGTTGGCTTGGAGTCTGCAACCAGGTAAGCATTCAACTCCACCCCAGAGGACTGAGCGATCGATACGACCCTGAGTGTAGTGTTTCTAGACATATTGCTGTTACCTGATAATTAATTGTCTCGCCAATGTTCTGTGTCATCGGGGCGATCGAGTCGGATGCGATCGTTTCATCGGATTGTAGGGGCAATCCACCTGCGATCGGCCCTCCCGTGGCTGCCCTACAATCTTGACGCGGTAGGCACGGGGGCACTACCCCTACAGCAAAATCATCCCCGATCGAGGCAACGTCCCCCTTTTGAGACGACTCGGAGGAATCTAACAAACCATCATCCAACCCTGACAAATACCTGCTCAAACGCTTTTGCAGAATTTCTCGTGCCTGTTGGATGCGCTTGTAAACGTTATTGAGCGAGAGAGCAAGTTGTTGGGCAATATCTTGATAGGCAATCTGGTGGCAGTAACGCAGGATAAACGGATTGCGTAATCGAGAAGGAAGAGTATCAATAGCGCGGCGAATGTACTGTCCCAACTCATGATGTAGAAGTGCCTCTTCAGGAGAGTTCAAACAAGAAATAAATGCTGAGCTTCCTCTAGCAGCTACTTCTTCAATATCCTCCATCTGTATTGCTTTCCGGCCACGTTCTCGGTGTATATCTATACATAGATTATGGGTTAAGCGGGTGATCCAAGCTCGGAGGTTGGTGATTTTTTCGGCATAGTCTGGCAATTTATCCCAAGCTTTGAGCATGGCGCGACTGAGCACCTCTTCAGCATCAGTAGGATTCCCCCCCATCCACCTGAGACAGCAACGGTAAAGATCATCTCGGTTCTGCTGCCATAGCTGCCAAAATGCTTTCTCTATATCTTCAGGACAACACCGAATGTCTGTTGCAATAACGGATTGAGAATTTGACATGATTTTAAAAGTGGTGAAAGATCGATGTGAAGGAACATTCCTCTGTTGCTTTTTTCGTTGCACCCCAATCCCGCAAACATCTAGCTCAGTGTGGTCTCAGTATTTATGCGGATAAAGATTGGATTCAGTTGCTCTTTTTTTGAGGCTGCATCCTTTCCATGTCTGTATCCTGGCTCCCCTCCCCCGCCCCCGTCAGTCGGGAAAGTCGGCTCATAAAGTCGGAAAAGTCGGACGCCCTGGTTTTGCTATCTATCTTTAGATAGAGCCGATCGACAGCATGACTCGTACTGTTCTATGTCTTTTGGTAGATGCTATTAATAGTATGTTTGGCATATCGGCCTAAAGCAAGTCGGAAAAGTCGGATCGTAAAGTCGGAAAAGTCGGATCATTTGGAGCTGACGGGGTGACAAGCAACTTAAAAGCCTTGCAATTTAAGGGTTTAAGCCGATCGCCCTCACAAAAAATTAAGCGGGCGCGATCCCCTTTTTCGGGTTTCGACAAGGTGGAATCACGATCGGGGGCGATCGTCCGGATCGTAATTGTCAATAAGTCTGTCATAATATCTATTAGAAATTTCTCCACCGACTTACTACGGTGCATAACTCAAAGCTAGGGTGCAAAACTTAAAAACCTTACCCGATGAGATTGATTAGTACATGACTTTTGAAGAAGCCCTAGAATTTATCGAAGCAGCCTTAGAGTCCAAGACCAGTAAAACGTTAAGTTTGCTGGAAAAAGAAATCTTAAAAGCTGCTTGGGAAAACGCAACTTATAGTGTACTTGCTGACAGCTTGTACCTGAGCATAGGACATATCAAAGATTTAGCGGCCATCCTGTGGCAGCGGCTTTCAGACGTAATGGGAGAAAAAGTTACTAAAAATAACTTCCGCTCTCTGCTAGAGAAGCAAAGCACCACAAGTGCGATCGTCCATACAAAAGGCAAACTTATCAAGATCCCTGCGGCCGGAGGAAGTGACAGCGATGAATTAGAAACTTGTAAAGGTAACATTTTAATTGTTGATGACCTCCCAGAAAATCTGCATTTTCTCACAGAACTTCTGACTAAGCATGGGTATAAAGTTCGCTGCGTCACCAATGGTACGATGGCCTTGAGGACAGTTCGCAATCATTCTCCCGATGCTATATTGCTGGATATTAAAATGCCAGACATGGACGGCTATCAAGTTTGCGAAGCCCTCAAATCCGATGAAAACACCTCAGAAATTCCGCTTATTTTCTTAAGCGCGCTTGACCAAGTATTTGATAAAGTTAAAGCTTTTAAGGTAGGGGGAGTTGACTACATTTCTAAACCTTTTCAGTTGGAAGAAGTGCTAGTTCGCCTCGAAACTCAGGTCACTATTCAGCACCAAAAACGCCAGCTTAAAGAAGCACTCGCTCGACACCAGCAAACCGCTGAAATTGCCTACCAATCTCGCGCCCTGTTGGCAAATTTGCTAAACTCATCTCTGGATGGAATAGCCGCAGTGGAGGCGGTGAGGGCGGATATTGCTGGAGAAATTGAAGATTTTCGCTGCTTGGTAGTTAACCCTGTTTTTGCCAGACTCTTAGGGAAAAAACGAACAGAACTGGCGGGCGAACCCGTTCTGAAAAAACTGCTTAATCAGTTGAGTCCCGGATTGTTTGATTTATTAGTAGAAGTTGTTGAGACTGGAGAATCGCTTGAAGGAGAGGTTCATCTAGAAAGTGACTACCTTGGTAAATGCTATTATTTCACTGCTGTGAGATTGGGAGACGGTTGCTCAATTACCATCCGCGATCTTACAGACTTAAAACAGTCGGCATTAAAGTCAATGATTGAACAGAACCAACCGCGTGCTAGCATCAAATAGCATAAACCTGAAATATTGCACCATTCTCAATAACCCTTCTATGGGCGGGCAGGATGCCCACCCCACAAGAAAATGCACTTTTTGTGGAACAGGCATCTTGCCTGTTCTGGAGAATGGTGCAACATATGAGATAAACGGGACTTACGCACTCCCACGGCTAGAAACCGGGTTTTTTAGCGTATCTACGGGCTGTAAGGCGTCTTCTCGTAAAAAAACCCGGTTTCTGACCACCCCTGTGTAATTCCTAAAAATATCAAGATTCACCCACCAAGGGTTCAGTTAAATCGAGAATCTTCTCAAACTGAAACTTCGTCACCCAACCCCTGAGAGTCTGAAGCTCGAAAGGGTGAAATTCAGGAACCTCCTTAAGGAGTTGAGACACTAATTCCGAATCCGCGTCAATAGCTGCTTCATGCAATTTTACAATCCATTCTTTTGACCTCGCTGCTAATAAATTAGTGAAATTTAACGGTTCTCCAGTCACATTAGAAGGGGAAGACGCTAGCTCTTTATCCTGATAAATATAACCGACTCCCAAATGTTTAGCCATGATGTCAAAGATGGCTTCTGTGTGGAACGGTTTTCGCACAAAATCATCACAACCAGCGGATAAAATAACTGCCTTTTCTTCTTCCCACACGCTAGCAGTAATAGCAATAACAGCAGTAGCTTGACCTTTAAGGGTGCCTTTAATGCGTTTCGTGGCTTCATACCCATCCATAACTGGCATTCTCATGTCCATCCAGATCAGATGGGGTGAGTATGAATCCCAAATTTCAAGGGCTTCAATACCGTTACTCGCTTCTTGCACCTCAAAACCAACAGGTTGGAGGAGTTTAACTAACAGTTGCCGATTGTAATCTCGATCGTCCACTACTAAGATGCGATATTGGGGTTGGTTAGGCGCTAGGCCAACGACGCGACGACTGTGGGGTTGATTTTGAATGGCGCTGGCATCAGCGATGCCCACAGGAATGTCAAATTTAAATGTTGTGCCCGTTGTGTGTTCTAAAAATTCCTTGAGAGGCATTCCAGGGGTGAAAGCTTTACCGTGACTAATGACTGTTATTTCACCTCCCATCAAGCGGACAAATTGACGGCTAATGGTCAGTCCTAATCCGGTTCCTTGCTGTACTTTTTGACCGGATGCTGTTTGCACGAAGGGTTTGAATAGATTCTCGAGTTCCTCGGCCGCAATACCAACTCCCGTATCTTTTACTTCAAAGGTAATGGTTGTTTTTTGTTGGTTGGTTGTTTGTGTTTCGGTTTCAGTTTGGGCTTTTACCTGTTTATTTTTTACTTCTAAAGACACGCTTCCCGAAGAGGTAAACTTAACGGCATTACTGAGAAAATTAATCAGCACTTGCCGCAACTTAACTTCATCAGCACAGATATATTTAGGAACATCGGTCGCACATTCAAATCGTAAGTGTAAGCTTTGAGCGTTTGCTTTCAACGCAAACATCTCCTCGATTTCAGCTAAAAACTGATGAATGTTCACATTATTTTCAGATAACGTCATGCCTCCAGCTTCAACTTTGGAAAGGTCAAGCACCTGATTAATTAGAGATAATAAATGCTCTCCACTGCGCTGAATGATGTTAAGGTTCTCTTTTTGTTCATTTAACAGATTTGTATCCTCATTCATCAGTTGAGAAAAACCTAGAATGGCGTTCAGGGGAGTTCGCAATTCGTGGCTCATGTTGGCAAGGAAAGTGCTTTTGGCGAGGTTGGCGGCAATGGCGGCTTCTTTTGCCCGTTCGAGTTCTGCTTCGGCTTTTTTGCGATCGCTGATATCTCGTCCTACGGCCTGTAATTCAACAAGGCAACCGGAATCATCAAATATCCCTCGGTTAACCCACTGCGTCCAACGCACTTCGGAGCTAACAATCACCCGATTTTCAATTGTGACAACGGGATTGTCTTTGCTAATGGAATTAACGAGTCTGGTTATATATTCGCGGTCTTCTTCAAACACGACAGGTGCGTAGTGATGCCCGATGAGTTGTTCCCTTGTCAGTCCAAAAAATCGACAGAAGCCTTCATTGACAAAGGTAACGGTACCATCTGGCAGATACCTGGCAATCAGTTCTGTCTGGTCTTCGAGAATACCAAGGTAGCGTGCCTCGCTCTGCTGCAGAGCTTCTTCTGTTTTTTTGCGCTCGCGAATTTCCTGTTCTAAACGGACATTTTCAATGAGCGTAATCTGTGCTTGCTGGCGATCGCTAATATCTTGAAAAGCTGCGATCGCATATTCTACATTACCCGTCTCATCAAAAATTGGCGTGCTAGTTACTTCTAAGGGAACGATTCGCTCACTGTAGTGCAGTTCCAAATCATCCGCCCATGTTTTTTCACCGCGAAGCGATCGCACCAAGGGTAGCTGTTCCACTGGATACATTTGGTCTGTGCCTGCCCGATAAACGTGATAGGTTTTTGAGAGTTGCTCGATTTCGGCTTTGGGTAAATCTTGAATATTCAGTAACTGCTGTGAAACTGGATTGGCGAAAACCAGTTGTCCTTTCGCGTCGTGAACGGATATGCCAAAAGGAATGGCATTAAGGAATTTATTCTGGCGATTTTGCGTCGATTGTAGCTGAGTGTAGAGTCTGGCGTTGGTAAGGGCGATCGCCGCCTGAGTCGAAAGCAATTGAATCACTTCCAGGCGATCGGGTGTAAAAACCCCATTTGCTAAATTATTTTCCAAGTAAACAATGCCAATTAATTGCCCTTGATTGAGTAGAGGGGCGCAAAGGATAGACTTGGGCTGGTGTGTTTTGATATAAGCATCTTGGGTAAATCTGCCTTCACGGGCAACATTGGTTTCAATCAGTCCTTTTTTAGTCCTCTCAACATAGTGAATAATCGACACCGGCAGACAAGTTTCTATAGGAGTAGATTGCAACACCATCACTTGATCTGAGTTAGCCTCACCTGACGCTTCGACTTTCAGTTGTCCTTGAGACTCTAAAATTAGATAGCCAGTTTGTGCGCCGCAGCTTTCCAGCAAGATTCTCATCAAAGTCGTGAGGAGTTTATCCAACTCAATTTCACTGGCAATTGCCCCAGATGCTTTCATCAAGGCTGCCAAATCCAGGAGTTCACCTGAAGTATTGCCAGAAGTAGTAGGTAGGCTGTTGCGCGAATTTATGGACATATTGGCTGTCGAAAAACGCTTTAAAAGTTGAGGATACTGTCGTTCCAAATCAGTCATTTTAGCTTTTGCGCCCCAACGTAAATAGCAGTAGTAAGAATTTGTCATATAGGCTTGGGCAACTTGCTCTTTTCCCCAAGCGATGTAGAATTTGGCAGCCAGTTCATTAGCCAAAGCCTCTTCGTTGATGTACTCATGTTCTTTGGCTAAGGCAATGGCGCGATCGTAGTAGTCGATCGCCCTAGCCTTTTCACCCAAAACTCGATATCGCTCTGCCTCCACTAGATAGAATTTATGGAGGTGAGTCATTGGAGCAAAATGAGCCCATTTCTTGATCTTTTTCTGGTTGGCTTTAACCTTCTGGAGGATGAGTTTTTGCTCTGATTTTGGTGCGTCAGAATAGATAGCCAGATAAAGTAAAGAATTGTAGAAATGGTAGAGAGGAATAGTACCTACAGCGCTATCGCTATATTTTTCGGCGGATTTAGCATTTTCTATAGCTTGCTGATAGTCTTGAAAAATATAGCAGAGAAGTAACTTAAAAAAATAGAGGGAACGACATAGATTTTGAGCATTCGCCTCTATATGCAGAGGCAACATTTTTGTTTCGTCATAGCTTTCACCGATTAAACGGCATTTATCTTCAGCCCGGCCCATCAAGTTCAATACAACCTGTCGAGTGAGTTGGTTGTAGTAATAGGATGTTTCTTGCTTCAGTTGGCTGAGGGTATTACTGTACATTGCCATCTCTGCCTCGACTGTTGCCAATTCCTTCCCCAATACATAGGAATGGTAGGAGTATACACAAACTGCATAAGCTGCATATTCTAAGTCTCCAGTTTCCAGAGCGATGGAGTAAGCATTCTGCAAAGGGTTTAAAGTTTCCCTAAGATGTTCTTTCCAATGTTTGACAAAGTAATTAACAATAAATATGGTTCTGGGTGTGAGTTCTTTAGTATTAAATTTATCTAGTAACAAAATAGCAAGTTGCCCAAATTTATAACCAGTCTCAATGTCTCCTACGGTTTCCCCAGACAGAATTAGTCCGTAAGTAGCATAGGCACAAGAAGACACAGAAGTATTCCCATATTTGATTGATAACTTTACCTGTTTAAACGCCATTAACGGTAGCAATTCAGGTGAAGCAAAATGGGCAGCAGAAACTACACTTGAGAGGATACGCATCGCTGCTAGCTTATAAGGATTAGTCATCAATGGTAGGTCGATCAAGTCCTCAACTCGCTTTCCTGCTAAACTTAACTTAGTCTTCACCAGTTCAAAAAAAATATTTAATTTTGTTGTTGTTTTTGGAAAGCGAATTCCCAACAACTTTAATACTGAAAGCGCCGTATCTATCGCTTCTAACGGTTGGTTTTGTGCTGTATAGGCTTGAATCTTGACTTCATAGACTTTCACTTTGTCGAGCAATGAAGTAGCTTGTTGAAGCACAATGTCAGCCAATTTTTCCATTTCCTCCACGTGGCCACTCAAGATAGCAGCTTCTACTGTTTCCACATAAAGTGCCAGAGTTAGGTCATACTGACGAAGCCAACTATCTGCACTCAGGCAATTTATACCAATTTTTAAGTAATTCCAGGCGGGTTTCCAAGCTGCTGATGCCTTCGCTTTTTTGCCAGCAATCAGATTTAGTTGAGCAAGTTTATCTCTGTCTAACAGAAAGTCAATTGCTTGAATAGCGAAGTTGAGTTGATTGACAATATCAAAAATCTTTTGTTGGAGTATGTGTGGCGGTGTATTTTGTAACAACAGTTGCCCGATTTTCCAGTGAACCGCTTGCTTGTCGTCTGGGGGAATTAGGGAATAGGCGGCTTGCTGGATGCGGTCATGAGCAAATTTATAAGTAATTTTGAAGTCATTCGAGTCTAGGTCTGCTTGAATAAATTTGTACTCATCCCCGACCGGTAATATCAATCCCGCTTGAATGGCATCCCATAATTCATTGGCCGTTTCTTTTTGAGAAGTTTCATTGATGGTTGAAAGCGTTGTCAAATCAAATTTGTTGCCAATACAAGCGGCTAACCGTAAAACTTTTTGTGTGGGTTCTGATAAAAGTTTAATTTTTCCGGACATGAATTCAACAACATTATCAGTAATGTTCCTAGTTATAATGTGTTCTAAATCCCAAGACCAAGCCCCAGCATTAGTATCAAATTTCAGGAATTGCTCTGTATAAAGTGACTTCAGAAACTCCTTGACAAAAAAGGGATTTCCCTGTGTTTTGTCCCAAACCAACTCGGCTAATCTTTGGGTATGGATGCACTCAGTCTTCAGCGTATCTGCAATGAATTCATTAACCTGGTTGAAATTTAGGGTTGAAAGGGAGAGATGGTTAACCACTATCCCCTGCTTGCTTATCTCAGATAAAGTCACCATGGCAGGATGACTTGCACTCACTTCGTTATCTCGATAAGCTCCAATCAAAAACAGATATTGAGTATTAGCATGAGTCATTATCAACTGGATTAATTGCAGGGTAGCACTGTCTGTCCATTGCAAATCGTCTAGAAATAGTACGAGGGGATGCTCTTTTTGACAAAAGACTTGGAGCAAGTTTTGAAAAACTAAATTAAAACGATTTTGAGCTTCAGTGGCAGGTAATTCGGGGACGGGATTCTGTTTGCCAATAATCAGTTCAACTTCAGGAATGACATCAATTATAATTTGTCCGTTGATTCCTAATGCCCGTCGAATCTTCTCTCGCCACTGTTGTAATTGCGATTGAGTTTCTGTGAGTAATTGTCGCACCAATTCTTGGAAGGCAGCGACTAAAGCTTGATAGGGGATATCGCGTTGCAACTGGTCAAACTTACCTGAAATAAAGTAGCCGCTTTTTTGAGTTATGAGCTTATACAATTCCTGAACTAAAGCTGATTTTCCAATACCAGAGTATCCAGAAATTAGCATAAGTTCAGTGGCTCTTTGTACGGGCAGATTTTGTGAATGAGTGGTCGTTGGGTTACTCAGGTTATTTGTTAAACGTGTTTCTACTTGTTTCTCTTGTCCAGACGCTACACGAACAAATGCAGCCAATAAGGACTCTATCTGTGATTCTCTCCCGTACAGTTTTTGAGGGAGTTGCAATTGAGTAGAAATATCTTGGCATCCCAGGGAAAAATATTGAATTTTACCAGTTCTAGATTGAGCGAGACAAGTGTCTAAATCAGCCTTGATTCCCCAAGCACTTTGATATCTATTTTCTGCCATTTTTGCCATTAATTTCATGACAATTCCTGAGACAGGTAAGGGAATTTCTGGATGAATTTCATGAGGTGGAGTCGGTTGTTTGGCAATATGACAATGGACGGACTCAAGGGCATCGACGGATTCAAAAGGCAACTGGTTGGTTAGCAGTTCATAGAAAGTAACCCCAAGAGAATAAAAGTCGGTGCGGTAGTCGATTACTCGATTCATCCGTCCTGTTTGTTCTGGAGAAATATAAGCCCATGTCCCTTCTAGAAGATTAGGACTTTTGAGGCTGGGATTTTCTTGGGATAGGATGGTAGATAAGCCAAAGTCAATGATTTTTAATTGTCCGGTGTGAGGATTCAAGACAATGTTAGATGGATTGATATCTTTGTGAATGACATTTTTTTGATGAACTTTGCCTACAGCATCTGTGATTTGGATGGCAAGGTGGAGAAACTCTGGTAAAGCAAAGGTACGACGTTCCAGCAGAATTTTTAAGGACTCTCCGCCAAAATCCTCCAACAACATGACTTGTGTGTTTTCATATTTTCGCAGTTCGTAGGCTTTAATTGTTTCCTCTAGGTTGAGACGGCGAGTGATTTCGTATTCCTGCTGATAGCGGTAGAGTTCGGCTGGTGTGGGGTAATCCTCTTTGAGGAGTTTCAAAATCAAAGGTTGCTGATTAGATTTGAGGATGCCTCGGTATACGAGGGAATTAGCACTTTCGTAAATCTGGCTGACAATTGTGATATCTGGCAGTGAAATCATGTTGGGAATTATTGCTGCCTAAAAAAGTTAAGTATACAAATAAATATAACATGGGAGGAGCGGGTGAGAGGAGCAGTAAAGCCGCTCCAAATATAAATCCTTGTCTGACCCCCCCTACAACTCCCGATCTTTTATTATTGCTTTTTTGCTCTGGACTTACTTACGCTATATGTAGGGTACAAGTGTACTGGCACTTGAAGCGTCTAGCTATTGTGCGATCGCCCAAACTGAAAAAATTCGGAACGGACAATAATTAATGATAAAATATCTTAAGGATTCAGCTCCCCAATTGTGGTAATCTGACAACAATCCAATTTCATTCTCGATCGAGTGCGTGCAGCTATGCGAATCGGTAAAAATTTACAAAAGTTTCTGCTTTTCACAATAGCATTATTTTTCGCAGTATCGCTGTTGATTAAAGTTACTAAATTTCACAATTATTTCGGCATCAACCGCGCCGATACCGACGTGAAAGTTGTTGCCCTCACCTACGATGACGGGCCATATCCTCCATATACAAATCAGCTTTTAGATATCTTAGATCGCTATCAAGTTAAAGCAACTTTTTTTGAAATCGGTCGCAATATTGAGAAACATCCAGAAATCGTGAAAATGATTTTCGCGAGGGGAGATGAGTTGGCAAACCATTCCTACTCTCACAAAGATATGATGTTTAAACCCCAGGAAGTTTTGCTGTCTGAGATTGAAAAAACCGACAAACTTTTGCAGGAAGTTGGGGTTAAGCAAGACAGTATTAGTTTTCGGCCACCTTGGGGTAGGCGATTTGTAGTTTTGTCTTACTTGCTATCCCAAATGCACAAAAAACTGATTATGTGGGATGTGGATTCGCACGATTATGAAAAAACACTCACGGCGGAAGATATCGCAAATCGGGTGATTGACAATGTGCGCTCTGGTTCGATTGTGGTGATGCACGACGGCGGGGGCGATCGCTCGAAAACCGTAGCAGCAACTGAGATGATTGTCAAGGATTTGCAGTCGAAAGGTTACGAATTTAAGACTGTTTCTGAGTTGTTGAAAGAGCAGTAGGGTGCGTCAGCCACAATTATTTTCGCGACAAATCAACAATCTCATACTGACGCACCAGGAAATAAATGGTGCGTCAGAATTAGACTTTCCGTAACGCTTGAAAATTTCAAACCTGACAAGCGAATTTCAAAGGTGGTACGCGCCACGTGATTTATCCGTGGAATCAATCCCAAATCGAAAATCCTCAAGCCCCCGCATTTATCCGTGGGGTCGCCTCTAAAATCTCAAATCTCAAATCTCAAATCGATTGACGCACCCTACCACAATCAATAACCAAGATAGTTTGCCACATAATTAGCAATTTTTATGCTGCCACCAGCTTGCCCCATTCTCTCTAAACCATTTTGAATGCAACTGGCTAAATATTTATCATCTTGCAAAGTGCGATCGACTGCCAAAGCAGCTTCCTTGAGAATATCAGAATTTGCTGGTTGTGTGCCAATAACCTGCACGGAATCACCTAAAAGCCGATTTTGAGCCTCCGCAAATCTATAGGTAAAGGCAGGGCCGTTTCCCGGTACTGCAATTACAGGTTTTCCCAAGCCCACAGCTTGTTCGACAGCAGTTCCCGTCATCCCAATTACTAAACTCGACTGCTGCAAAATATCGGCGAAAGCATCGGCTGAACACATCACTTCGACTAATTCTTGTTCAGCAAAAGACCGTTTGATTGTTGGAAACATGAGCTTGCCCGATCGCATTTGCCATGCGGATCGCGCCGCAATATCATCTAATTCAGGCATCAAAGCTGGAACTAAAGCAGCCCGAAACTGCACCGGTAAAGTAGAGTTACTAGCAATTTCTTTAACCAGTTCCAGCAGCAAAACGAGGTTGTCGGTGGCTTCCGGGAGGCGAGAACCGGGGAGAAGGGCGATCGTCCGAACTCCGGGTATTAACTGCAAATCTTTGCCCGTAGAATTGAGGTTGTCCATGACAGGATTGCCAACAAACTGAGCTTTCTTTAAACCCTGTTGGTTTAAGTCAGCAGCAGTCAAAGCATCTCTAGTAAAAACCGCCAGACATTTCTCTGAGCAAAGCAACTGCCACAAGATTAAACCCAAATTGACTCGCCCCTCGTAATAACTAGAATGGGCCGAGAGAAAAATTATATAGGGGCGGTTGCTGGCATGGGCGATCGCCCCGGCGACAATATCCCCAGTCGCCACCACCAAATCGCAGTGGCGCGAATGCGTCCAAACAGCTTGCAATTGCTGCCAAGTCAAAGCAATCAGCCCGGCCCCAATATCTTTGAGGAAAAACAGGGGATTCATGTAAAAAACTCCCCCAGACGGCATTTGACTGGTGGGCCCAATAATTGGCACGGTTGATCGGCGGTAAGCAGCCCCGTCACCGACAACCGGCATCGCCGAAACATCAACATCCACGCCAGATACTCTCAAAGCTTTGAGAATTTGACAGTTAATCGCGTCTTCCCCGTGCCCGTTGCTGAGGAAAAGTATCCCCTTCGATTTCATATAATCAGAATACAATCAGAATCAGTGCCGAGCTTTTTTTAAAGACAGCCGTGCGATAGCTAAACTCGGGCGGGCTAACTTTTTGTTAGTCTAATTTAAATACATTGTGGAAGTGAAACAGCGTGAATATTGAAATTGGGCGGGGCAAAAGCGCTCGCCGAGCTTACGGCATAGATGAAATTGCGCTTGTACCCGGACAGCGCACCCTCGATCCGAGTTTGGCAGATACCAAGTGGCAGATTGGCGGGATCGATCGAGAAATCCCGATCATCGCCAGCGCCATGGATGGAGTAGTTGATGTCCGCATGGCGATTTTGCTGTCGGAATTGGGAGCAATGGGCGTGCTCAACCTAGAAGGAATTCAAACCCGCTATGCCGACCCCCAGCCAATATTAGAGCGCATCGCCAGTGTGGGGAACCACGAATTTGTTTCCCTGATGCAGCAACTCTATGCCGAACCCATCAAGCCAGAATTAATCGACCTGAGAATTAAAGAAATTAAAGCAGGAGGAGGGATTGCCGCCGTCAGCGGTACACCAGCCGGCGCGAGCAAATACGGCCGGACGGTTGCTGAATCTGGAGCCGATATATTTTTTGTGCAAGCAACAGTAGTCTCGACAGCTTTCCTTTCCCCTGAAGCGATCACGCCTCTAGACTTAACTCAATTCTGTCAAGAGATGCCGATCCCAGTAATTTTGGGTAACTGCGTGACCTACGAAGTCGCCCTGAATTTAATGAAAACTGGCGCTGCGGGCATTCTCGTGGGCATTGGGCCGGGGGCTGCTTGCACATCTAGGGGCGTATTGGGTGTCGGCGTGCCCCAAGCCACAGCGGTAGCAGACTGCGCCGCCGCGCGGGACGACTACTATCGCGAAACTGGCAAATATGTGTCGGTGATTGCTGACGGCGGTTTAATTACCGGCGGCGATATCTGCAAGTGCATTGCCTGCGGTGCCGATGCAGTGATGATTGGTTCGCCCTTTGCCAGGGCCGCCGAAGCTCCTGGCCGCGGCTTTCACTGGGGGATGGCGACTCCCAGCCCGGTTTTACCGCGCGGCACTCGCATTCGAGTGGGGACTACGGGTACTGTGGAGCAAATTTTGCGGGGGCCTGCGGTGCTAGATGACGGTACGCACAACTTGCTCGGAGCTCTGAAAACTAGCATGGGTACCTTGGGTGCTAAGGATATTAAGGAGATGCAGCAAGTGGAAGTGGTAATTGCTCCTTCTCTGCTGACTGAGGGTAAAGTCTATCAAAAAGCTCAGCATTTGGGCATGGGTAAGTAGATTTACCGATCGAATACCAGCATACCTTGACAAAATTTGTTCAATAGTCTCGAAATTTACAGAATGTTGTGGAATTATCGAGAAGGAGATGTCACAATAGAAGAAGCGGAGACACAAGTTTCCGTTCACTCCTCACACCACACTCCGCCCGGACTACTGTTCGGGCGGTTCCTTTTTTGCCGGAAATCTTGCCTCTTGCTTACTAGATACAGGACTGAGGCTTTTCGCTCCGGAGAGGGGGAGAGGGGGAGAGAGGGAGAGTCTGGGAGTGGGAGAATTTTTCTTCTATATAAGTGCATTCTGCCTTGGGAAACATAAGTGCCTTGTTCCTTCAGAAACCTTGTGCTTTCTTACCTTCTACCGTCTTCCCTCTTCCTTCTACCGTCTTCCTTTTTCCTTCAGAAGCCTTCTCTTAAAATCGTTGACGCAAGTGGTTACATTTTTTGCTAGACTTGTTATCCGAGAAATAGTATTTACAAGGATGGCTAGGGATGTCAGCAGCCGCGCAAGTAACCGACTCTACCTTTAAGCAGGAAGTGCTCGATAGCGAAGTTCCAGTTCTAGTGGATTTTTGGGCTCCCTGGTGCGGGCCCTGTCGGATGGTGGCACCCGTCGTAGACGAAATTGCCCAGCAATATGAAGGGCAGGTCAAGGTAGTAAAAGTTAATACCGACGAGAATCCTAACGTGGCCAGCCAATACGGTATCCGCAGCATTCCGACGCTGATGATATTTAAGGGGGGTCAACGTGTGGATATGGTGGTAGGGGCAGTTCCGAAAACTACTCTAGCCAACACTCTGGAAAAGTACATTTAACTGAATTGCGAGCGGTTTCGCGCTGTTCTTTGTGGGCCGCGAAAGCTAACTCGCTTCAGAACCGGGGCAAAGCTACGGGAAAAGTTATTAGTGGTCAGCAGGGCAATTTGCTGGTGGCTATTGGCTTCTAACTTTGGCTTGCCCCTTAATTTTTGGTAGCGACAATTTGTTATCGTTTCGGAAAAATTCATGATTCGTTCTGGGTCTGGTCAAGGTTTTGAGTCCCTCCAAGCTGAATTGATCGATTTGCTCGATCGCTTCCCAATGTTAAAGCACTCTGAGTGGATCGAACGATCGCTCTCTACTATAGTGCAAATGGCCGGAGAGGAGCTCGATCGCCTAGACTGGAAAATTATTGCGGCGTCGCTCCGAGATATGGAGAGCGCTTTTGAGATGTTTTATCCTTACCGACACGTTCGCAAAATTGTGATTTTTGGTTCGGCGAGGGTGTCACCGCAATCGGCAGAATATTTGATGGCCAGAGACTTTGCGCGGGCGATCGCCCAGCAGGGGTTTATGGTGATTACTGGCGGCGGCGGAGGAATTATGCAGGCGGGGAACGAGGGGGCGACTGCTGAACGTTCTTTTGGGCTGAACATTCAGTTGCCTTTCGAGCAGAGTTCTAATCCTTTCATTGCCGGCGATCCCAAATTGCTCAATTTTAAATATTTTTTCACTCGCAAGTTATTTTTTCTCCGGGAGAGCGATGCTTTAGCTCTGTTTCCGGGTGGTTTTGGCACTCTGGACGAGGCTTTTGAGTGTCTGACTTTGACTCAAACTGGCAAGTTCGGGCCGGCTCCTTTGGTATTGATCGATCGACCGGGAGGAGATTATTGGCACGATTGGAATTATTTTGTGCAAAAACAATTGCGGGGCCGGGGTTTGATTTCACCCGAGGATCGCAGCCTGTATACGATTACTGACGATATAAATGTCGCTTGCGAGGCGATCGGTAGTTTTTATCTGGTTTATCACTCCTGCCGTTATGTACGCGAAAAATTGGTAATTCGCTTGAAAACAGAGCTTTCTGAGGAGAAGGTCGATCGGCTAAATACTGATTTTAGCGATATTGTTGTCACCGGAAAAATTGAAAAAAGTCAAGCTTTGGAACCGGAAATAGGAGATGAAACTTTCGATCTGCCGCGCCTGACTTTGCATTTCAACCAGCGGGATTTTGGGCGGCTTTATCAGCTAATTGCTGCTATTAATCAAATGGGTGCAGCTTCGCCGGCGGCTGCCCATCCAGAACAAAAGTAGTTATTAGTCATTAGTTATTAGTCATTAGTCTGTAGAGGCGGGTTTCACGAGAAATAGTTGTAACTAACTCAGAGGATAAATAAACCTGCCCCTCTGATGGAGATAAATTTGACAGACTGTCTTTTGACAAAATCGATAGGCTACATTTATGATATTCAACACTCATCAATAATCAATCAGCAGTAAAAAAACTAATAACTAATGACTGCTGACTACTAACTCAAAATGCTAGACCTGCTGCTAATTGCAATTTTGGGATTTCTCGGCAGTTTCGGTCACTGCGCTGGGATGTGCGGCCCGCTGACAATGGCGTTTTCTCTTTCTAATTCCCGCAACGATAAATTAGCTGCTTTCCGCTTTCATTTGCTGCTAAATTTGGGGAGAATTACTGCTTACGCTTTGGTTGGTGCTGCAATTGGCGGACTGGGTTCGGTGTTAATTGCTGGCGGACTTTTGGCAGGTACGGGTAGCGAATTGCGGCGGGCGATCGCACTTCTCACGGGCACGATGCTGATTTGGTTCGGAGTAGGGCAAATTAAACCGAACTTGCTGCCGGGATTGCCCCGATTGCACCCGCTGTCGCACGATCGAGTCGGACAAGCAATGAGCAAGCTTTCGGCACAAAAAAAATGGTGGGTGCCGATTGCTTTGGGTTTGCTTTGGGGTTTGATTCCCTGCGGTTTCCTCTACGCGGCGCAGATTAAGGCGGCGGAAACGGGAAATTCGGTTTTGGGTGCGGCCACGATGCTGGCTTTTGGACTCGGCACGCTGCCAACGATGCTGGGAGTGAGTTTTTTTGCTGGCAGATTGAGCGCCGACAAGCGCAGTCAACTTTTTCGTGCGGGTGGTTGGGTGACGATATCGATCGGGATTCTTACCTTGCTGCGAACCGATGAAATGGTAGATTTTACAGGCCACGCAGCGCTGCTGTGCTTGATGCTAGCACTGTTGGCGCGTCCGGTGAGCAAGTTTTTGCCGCAACTGCTGCGCTACCGCCGGGCTTTGGGTGTGGGCGCGTTTGTCTTAGCACTCGCCCACACGTTTCATATGCTGGATCATACGCTGAAATGGAATTTTGACGCGCTATCTTTTATGTTGCCGCAGCATCAGTTGGGAATGGCGGCTGGGATGCTGTCGCTGCTGTTGATATTGCCGGCGGCGGTTACAAGTTGCGATCGTATTCAAAATTTTTTAGGCAAGCTGTGGCGAATCCTTCACCTGTTAAGCGTTCCAGCTTTCTTGCTGTGCGCTGTACACGCGGCACTCATCGGTTCCCACTATCTCGGCGGTTTTGAATGGAAGTTGCACAATCAACTACTGACAGCGGTGTTAGCGGTGGTTGTGGTGTTAGTTATGTTTGTGCGATCGCGCTTATTTTGGTCAGTTTTATCACTAGAAAATTTCTATGTTTCGCCTGTCAAACAAAAGTAAAAGTTTAGGATTGTTAGTTTTTTTGGGATTGCTAGTAGAAGCAGCAATATTTCCTATACCGCAGTTAAACTCTTTTTCAGTTTTGGCACACGAAGTCGAAGTTTCGGGAGATGTAGCAGCTACCTTTCACCTCGAGCCCAACCACAATCCCCGCGCCGGACAGCCTGCAAGAGTGTGGTTTGCGCTGACTCGCAGGGGCGGTCAAATTATCCCGCTAGAGCAGTGTAATTGCAAATTGGCTGTTTATCCTAAAAATCGTAAAGAGGGGGATAAGCCGCTGATGCAGCCGCATTTAACCCCCATATCTGCCGAGAAATATCAAGGGATTCCGGGAGCTGATATCGTGTTTCCCAAGGCAGGAATTTACGAACTAGAATTGAGCGGAACAGCCAAAAATAAAGCTAATTTTAAACCATTTAAACTGACTTATACAGTCACGGTTCGCTAAGATAATCTTTCCCTCACCGAACATAAATCTTGTAGGGGCGGGTTCACCAACAATAAATGCCTCAAACCAACAATCTCATAAACCCGCCCCCACCCGACGGCAAATCATAATCTACCTATTTTAACATACAAAAAAATACAACCGAAATCTGTATAAAACCTTAAAAGTTGCCCAATCTACAAAATGTCACAAATTTTTACATTACATTATAACCAGTGTCAATTCTAGAACTCGTGCAAGCTAACCTCTCTTGAACTGACTAAAGGACATAACGATGGATATCTTATCTAACACCGTGGCCCTATCGCGGATGCAATTTGCGCTAACCGCCATATTCCATATGCTGTGGCCAGTTCTGACTACGGGAATGGGAATTTATCTGGTAATTGTTGAAGGAATGTGGCTGAAAACTCGCAATCCAGACTACTACCATCACGCTCGTTTTTGGTCTAAACTCTACGTCCTCAACTTCGGTATTGGAGTAGCTTCAGGAATTCCGATGGAATTTCAGTTTGGCACGAATTGGGCACCATTTTCTGAAGCGGTTGGTGACTTTTTTGGCAGCATTTTAGGATTTGAAGCTTCAATGGCATTTATGCTAGAAGCCGGCTTTTTAGGCATTATGCTATTTGGTTGGGAGCGCGTTCACCCGATCGTCCATTATTTCGCTACAATCATGGTAGCCTTCGGCGCTAACCTATCCACAGTCTGGATTTTAGTCGCTAACTCTTGGCTGCAAACTCCTGCGGGGGGAGAAATGGTCAATGGCAAGTTTATTGTCAGCGATTACTTTCAAGCAATTCTGAACCCGTTCGCATTAAACAGCATTCTCCATATGTTTTTTGCGACGTTAGAAACTTCGCTGTTTGTCATTGGGGGAATTAGCGCTTGGTACATTCTCAATAAGCGCAACCAAGCGTTTTTTTCCAAGTCTTTAAAAATTGCCATAGCGACAGCAATCGCCGTTGCACCTTTGCAGATATACATCGGACATTTGAGCGCCGAACAAGTCTATCACTATCAACCCACTAAATTAGCAGCAATCGAAGCTAAGTGGGAAACCTCACCAGCGGGAGAGTCCGCAGATTGGACTTTGCTAGCTTTGCCTAATGAAAAAGCCCAAAAAAATGACTGGGAAATTAGCGTACCCAATGGCTTAGGCTACGTTCTGGAATTCAAACAAAAACTCTCCGAACCCGTACTTGGATTGAAGGAATGGAAGCCAGAAGATAGACCCCGGATGGTGGGTTTAATCTATTATTGTTTCCGCATCATGTCCGGCATTGGATTCTTCTTTTTAGGACTGATGCTGTTCAGTATAATTCAGTGGATGCGAGGCAAACTTTCTGCTGAAAATATTAGCAGTCAACCTTGGCTGATGCGCGCTTGGGTATTAGCTGCTCCCCTGGGATATATTGCTGTAGAATCGGGTTGGATTGTGCGCTGTGTGGGCCGACAACCTTGGGCTTTATACGGGCAAATTCGCACTGCTGACGCGGTGTCAAACATCCCCGCCAGCAATGTTTTAACTTCTCTCAGTTTCTTTGCAGTTATTTACAGCTTTTTGTTTGTTTGTGCCTTGTATTTTGGCAGCAGAATTATCCGCCAAGGGCCTAATTTAAGTCTGCCTGTGCCTGGTTTAGACAATGAACCTGCCATCGAAAGTCAACCCGCAGAACACATTCCCGATCAACGTCCCTTGGAAGCACAACAATAGGAGATTTTATGCAAGCTTTGGAGCATTTTCTCCCGCAAGTTTGGTTTGTAGTTTTGGCTTTGTTTCTCCTGCTATATGTCATGCTAGATGGTTTTGACTTAGGAGTAGGAATCCTGTCTCTGACTGCTTCCGACGAGGAACGCCGGGGCATTTTAATGACGAGTTTGGGCAACGTTTGGGACGCGAACGAAACTTGGCTGGTGTTGATGGGAGGCGCTCTGTTTGGCGCATTTCCCCTCGCTTACGGCACGATTTTGACAGCGTTGTACATACCGATTTGCATGATGCTTTTTGGTTTGATCTTTCGCGCTGTAGCCTTTGAATTTCGCGAGCATTCTAATCGCAAGTTATTCTGGAATTATGCCTTTGGTGCTGGCAGTTTTTTAGCAGCTTTAGCTCAAGGATTTGCCCTCGGTGCTGTGCTCGAAGGCATTGCGGTTGATGAAGCTGGTCATTTTGTAGGTTCTACTTGGGATTGGCTGGATTGGCGATCGATCTTGGTTGCTTTGACGCTGATTCAAGGCTATGTTTTGATCGGTTCAACCTATCTAATTATGAAAACGGAGGGCGAACTGCAAACAAATCACTATCGCACGGCTAAAATTGCGGCGGTGACAACTTTAATCGGAGCAGTTTTAATTACGATCGCCACTCCGATTTTTTACGAAAGTGCTAGAGCCAGGTTGTTCGATAAACCGCTAGTTTATGTCTTTGCCACGATTCCTTTGTTGGGAGTGCTATTGGTGGGACTGCTGCTGAAAAGTCTCGCAAATAAAGAAGAACGAACGCCGTTTGTCTGGACGATTCTGATTTTCTTGCTTACTTTCATCGGCTTGGGATTAATTGTTTTTCCCTACATTATTCCCTCGCAAATCACCATTTACCAAGCCGCAGCTTCGCCCAGCGCCCTGGTATTTATGATTGTGTTTATGGGCGTTCTGCTCCCGATTATGATTTTTTACAACATCTACAATTATGTTGTGTTTCGGGGTAAGGTTGTCGGCGGCCACTACGGCGAATAAAGCATAATACAACCGCAGATGCAGGCAAATATACGCAGATACTATCAAGTTTCTATACTGGTTAATCTGCGTATATTTGCGGTTAAAAATTACAAATTATTGTTTTATGATACCATCACAACTTACGAAACCATACTATACATACCATAGCCAATAGGGCAGAATAGGGAAAGGAACTGGTTGAGAATTAGCGATCACACCTCATACGATTTAAGATTTGAGATTGCTCGCACGGATGAGTCCGGGGGCTTGTCACCAAAATGCTTGATTGTCAAATAATAGTTGATAAACATAGGGAAAAAATTACAGTTAATTCTGTACCTAGCGAGGGTGCAGAGTTGGCGATCGCTATCTTTGTCACATAATAAAATAAAATAGAAGGGAATGTTTTAATTTAACTGTTGTATAAACGAGTTATGGATGCGATCGCAAATTTGTCAGGTTATGAAATTACAGAGAAACTTTATGTAGGTACACGTACCTTAGTCTATCGAGGCATCCGTACCCGTGACCAATACCCAGTCGTCGTCAAACTGCTGCGAAACAAATACCCCACCTTCAACGAGCTCGTCCAGTTTCGCAACCAATATACCATTGCCAAAAATCTCGACTTCCCTCACCTCGTCAAACCCCTGACGCTGGAAGTATACCAGAATAGCTATGTCCTAGTAATGGAAGACTTTGGCGGAGTCTCCCTATCTACTTATCTCAAAACCGCAACAAATGAAACCGAATCATCTCAAGTTTTACCTTTAGCAGAATTTCTCCCACTCGCCATACAACTAACAGACATTATCCACTATCTCTACCAAAAGCGAGTCATTCACAAAGATATTAAACCCGCTAATATTCTTATTAATCCAGACACTAAACAAATTCAACTAATTGACTTTAGTATTGCATCCCTCCTACCACGAGAAACCCAAGAAATACAGAATCCCAATATCTTAGAAGGAACATTAGCCTATCTCTCTCCCGAACAAACAGGACGGATGAATCGAGGCATTGACTATCGTAGTGACTTTTATTCCCTGGGTGTGACTTTTTATGAATTGTTGACAGGAAAGTTGCCCTTTATCTCGGATGATCCGATGAAATTGGTGCATTGTCATCTCGCCAAACAGTCGAAACCGAGCCATCACATTAATCCTGAAATTCCCCCGATTTTATCGCAAATTATCAGTAAGCTAATGGCGAAAAATGCCGAAAATCGCTATCAGAGTGCATTAGGACTCAAGCACGATTTAGAGATTTGTTTAGTTCAGTTACAAAAAACAGCACAAATAGAATCTTTTGAACTCGGAAAGCGAGATATTAACGATCGCTTTACTATCCCCGAAAAGCTCTACGGTAGAGAAAAAGAAGTTAATCACCTATTAGCTGCCTTTGAGCGAGTCAGCACAGGTAGCACCGAAATGATGCTAGTAGCAGGTTTTTCGGGAATTGGGAAAACCGCCGTTGTCAATGAAGTTCATAAACCCATTGTCCGTCAGCGCGGTTATTTTATCAAAGGCAAATATGATCAATTTCAACGCAACATTCCCTTCAGTGCCTTTGTGCAAGCCTTCCGCGACTTAATGGGTCAATTGCTATCAGAATCGGATACCCAACTGCAAACATGGAAAACCCAGATTTTAGCAGCCGTGGGAGACAATGGACAAGTATTGATTGACGTAATTCCTGAGTTAGAACGGATAATTGGCGCTCAACCTCCTGCAACAGAATTGTCAGGAAGTGCCGCCCAAACTCGCTTTAATCTGCTAATGCAGAAATTTGTGCAAGTTTTCACGAGCAAAGAACATCCTTTAGTGATGTTTTTGGATGACTTGCAATGGGCGGATTCAGCCTCCCTGAATTTGCTACAATTATTGATGAGGGAGACAGGATATTTATTAGTATTGGGGGCCTATCGAGATAATGAAGTTTCACCTGTGCATCCATTTATCTTAACAGTAGATGAGATAATTAAAAGTGGGGCAATAGTGAAGACGATTACTTTGCAACCATTAAGCCAACCAGATATGAATTTGTTGGTGGCGGATACGCTGAATTGCGACTTATCCCTGACCCAACCTTTGACCAAATTAGTGTATCAAAAAACTCAGGGTAATCCTTTCTTTGCCACTCAGTTTCTCAAGGCATTACATGACGATAAGCTAATTAGCTTTAACTGGGATATTCGGCATTGGCAGTGTGATATTGCCCAAGTCAAAGCCTTAGCGATCACTGATGATGTCGTTGAATTCATGGCTTTGCAATTGCAGAAGTTGCCGCCAGAAACTCAGGATGTTCTCAAATTAGCTGCTTGTATTGGAGCGCAGTTTGATTTGAATACGTTAGTAATTGTCAGTGAGAAATCTGCTGCGATGACGGCTAAAGCTTTATGGAAAGTAATGCAGGAAAGTTTGGTGATTCCCACGACCAAAATCTATAAATTCTTTACGGAATCAGAGAGTGATGAAGTTTTCAAGGCTTCAGCTAATCCCACTTATCGATTTTTACATGATCGCGTCCAGCAAGCCGCATATTCGCTAATTCCAGATTCGCAGAAAAAAGCAACGCATCTCAAAATCGGACAATTACTTCAGCAAAATTGCGCCGAGATAGAGCAAGAAGAAAAACTGTTTGATGTTATCGGGCATTTGAATCGAGGAATTGAGTTAATTACCCAACCTAGCGAACGAGAAGCCTTAGCTAAACTGAACTTGGCAGCCGGTTGTAAAGCCAGAAATTCTACCGCCTACATGGCAGCCAGAGTTTATCTGCAGACAGCCATTGATCTACTAACAGCCAACTGCTGGCAAAGCCAGTATGAATTAACCCTGAACCTCTATGTTGCTGCTGCTGAAGCCGCCTATTTGAATGCTGACTTTGACGGCATGGAAGAGATAGCAGTACAAGTGTTGCAAGCAGCCCAGACAATCTTAGACAAAATCAAAATTTACGAAATTCAAATCGCCGCCCAGACAGCACAGAGCAAGTCACTAGAAGCCATTGCAGTAGCAAGAGATGCACTCTGGCAATTGGGGGTTGAACTACCCATCGCACCTGACGAAGCTTTGATTGGTAAAGCGCTAGAAGCCGTTGCCAGCCAACTCCAAGGTAGACGGATTGAAGAGCTAGTTAATCTCCCGGTGATAACTGATGCCAAGGCTCAGGCTGCCATGCCACTATTAGCAACATTATATTCTCCTATCTTTCTGGGAATGCCCGGTTTGCTGCCCCTACTTAGCTGCAAGATGGTGAGTTTATCTCTTTGCTTTGGGAATGCGCCAGCATCGACGGTGGGGTATGGCATTCACGGACTCGTGTTGTGTGCCTTTTTGGGAGAGGTGGAAACGGGGTATGCCTTTGGTAAATTGGCACTCTTATTGCTTGATAGGTTCAATGTCCGGGAATTCAAGTCGATGATTCTGAATCTATTTGGAGCCTTTATTCAGCATCGCAAAGAAGCAATGAGGGCAGTGATGCTGACGACGAAAGATAGCTATAGGTTGGGCATGGAAACTGGCGATTTTCTAAGTGCTGGCTACAGCATGGTCACTTACAGCTATATGAACTTTTTCAGTGGAGTAGAACTGAGCAATTTGGAATCAGAAATAGCAAGTTACAGCGCCGCCTTGGCTCAAGTAAAGCAATATTCGGCTCAGATTTATGTAGATATGGTAAGGCAGACGGTGAATAACTTAAAGGAAGTCGAGATTCTGTCGGATTGCTTAATCGGCCTGGCCTACGATGAAACAGTGATGATGCCTAAGCATAATCAGGATTATGAATTCACTGCTATCGCCGAGGTTTATATCTACAAACTGTTGCTTGCTTACTGCTTTGGTAACTACAAAGAGGCGAGCAATTACATTAGCCAAGCCCAGCCCTATTTGATAGCAGTACCAGGATGTATTTTTATTCCCATTTTCCATTTCTATGCAGCCCTGACGCATCTGGCGCTCTTCCCCACACACCCTGAAATTGAGCAAGCTGACATTCTCACCTCTGTGGAAATCCATCAAACGACTCTGCACCAGTGGGCGCAAAATGCTCCCATGAATCATTTGCATAAATGGTATTTGGTTGAAGCAGAACGGCAGCGGGTTTTGGGCAATAAAGCAGATGCACTTGAAATGTACGATCGCGCGATCTCCCTCGCTAAAGAAAATCTATTCCTCAACGAAGAAGCCCTCGCCAACGAACTAGCAGCTAAATTCTACTTGGAATGGGGCAAAGAAAAAGTAGCTCAAGCCTACATGATTGAAGCGTATTATTGTTATGCCCGCTGGGGAGCTAAAGCCAAAATAGACGATTTGGAAAAACGTTATCCTCGCCTACTCGGTATTATCCTTCAGCAACCTCAATCCTTTAGTTCCTTTAAGGAAACGATCGCCCGGGGAACAATTACTTATAATACCAACTCTTCTAGCAGCAACTCGAATTTTCTAGATTTGCCTACTCTGATCAAAGCCTCTCAAGCCATTTCTGGGGAGATCGAACTAGATAAACTCCTGACTACTCTTTTAAAAATAGCGATCGCGAATGCTGGCGCCACTAAGTGCGTCTTATTGCTCAAACAAAAACAGTATTTACAGGTAGCGGCTCTTGTAGCAGAGGGACAGGAACCTAAGCTATTACCATCAATACCTCTAGAATCTAGTCAGGATGTAGCAATTAGTTTGGTTAATACGGTCAAGCGTAGTTTGAAACCTTTGGTAATAGTTGATGCTAGGGTAAGTTCCCAGGTTGCGAGCGATCGCTATATTGAACAGCACCAGCCGATCAGTGTTCTTTGTATGCCCATTCTTAATCAAGGGCAGTTGATAGGAGTTTTATACCTGGAAAATAACCTGACGGTTGGGGCATTTACGAGCGATCGCATTGAAGTGCTAAATTTGCTGGCTTCTCAAGCTGCTATTTCCTTAGAAAATGCCCGTTTGTATCAAGAATCTCAACAAGCATTTACCGATCTCAAACAAGCACAAATAAAAATAGTTCAAAGCGAAAAGATGTCAGCATTGGGAAACTTAGTGGCTGGGGTAGCTCACGAAATTAATAATCCAGTTGGTTTTCTGGTTGGTAATATTCAACCCGCCTTAGATTATATCAAAGATTTGTTTGGATTGCTCGATTTGTATGAACAAAAATATCCGCAACTCGATCCAGAAATTCAAGAAGAAATCGAGAACATCGATCTTGACTACATCCGGGAAGATTTACCGAAATTAATAGGTTCGATGCGGGAAGGCGTGAAGCGGATTCGGGATATTAGTACCAGTCTACGGACATTCTCCCGTGCCGATACTAACTATCCCGTACCTTGCAATATCCACGATGGCATCGATAGCACCATTATGATTCTGAAACATCGCCTCAAGGCTAACGATACTCGTCCAGAAATCAAAGTGATTAGGGAATATGGGAATTTGCCACCCGTGGAGTGTTATGCCGGACAGTTGAATCAAGTATTTATGAATTTGTTAGGTAATGCGATCGATGCTTTGGAGGAATCAAATCAAGGACGACCTTATGCAGAAATTGCTAATGAAATTACCATTAAAACCGACATTTTTCGGGACAACAAACAAGCGAGAATTTGGATCAAAGATAACGGTGTGGGCATGAGTGAAGCTGTGCAAGAGAAGATTTTTGATGAGTTATTTACTACCAAGGAAGTAGGGAAAGGCACGGGATTGGGTTTGGCGATCGCACGGCAGATTGTGGTTGAGAAACACGGCGGTACAATCGAGGTAAATTCTGTATTGAGAGCAGGGACGGAGTTTACAATTTTATTGCCGATGAAAGGATAAGACTATTATCTTGATAGAGCGCCATCTTTCTCTTTAAAAGTGAAAAAGAATAAAAGCGGTAGAGTCTGTCGCTTGGGGATTTCGCAGTTTTATTTTCCTCAGACTAGACCAATAAAAGTGTATAATTAGTTACAATAGTCAATGTCTGAGATGGGGTAATCCAGATGAGTGCAGCAGTGGATTTGACGAAGCGAGTTTCAGGATATCATCTGGTTGAGCAATTATACTGTGGTTCCAGAACCCTAGTTTATCGAGCCATTCGAGAAACAGATCAGCTTCCGGTTGTCATTAAACTATTAAATCGAGACTATCCCAGCTTCAGCGAACTGCTGCAATTCCGCAACCAGTACACCATCGCCAAAAACCTACGTCTGCCGGGAGTCGTTGAACCCTACAATTTGGACTCCTATCGCCACAGCTATGCCCTAGTAATGGAGGATTTTGGGGGCATTTCTCTGCGAGACTACGCCCAAGAGGCATCGCTGACTCTAGCAGAAATATTGGAAATTGCCATTCAAATAACTGACATCCTTGACGGACTGTACCGAAACCGAGTCATCCACAAAGATATTAAGCCAGCTAACGTCCTCATACATCCGAAAACTAAACAAATTAAACTAATTGACTTTAGCATCGCCTCCCTACTGCCGAGAGAAACTCAAGAAATTCAAAATCCCAACGTTTTAGAAGGAACCCTCGCCTATATTTCTCCCGAACAAACTGGACGAATGAACCGAGGCATCGACTACCGCACCGACTTTTATTCTCTGGGAGCCACCTTTTACGAACTCCTGACAGGAAAACTGCCATTTGAATGTGACGACCCCATGGAGTTGGTTCACTGCCATATTGCCAAACAACCTCCTTCAATAAACAGCAAAGAAATCCCGCAGGTGGTTTCGGATATTGTCATGAAGCTAATGGCAAAAAATGCCGAAAAACGCTATCAAAGTGCCTTGGGATTGAAGCATGACTTAGAACGGTGTTTGCAGCAGTGCCAAGAAACTGGAAAGATTGAAACTTTTGAGTTAGGAACGCGGGATGTATGCGATCGCTTCCTGATTCCCGAAAAACTCTATGGTCGAGAACGAGAAATACAGCAACTTTTAGCAGCCTTTGAACGAGTAGCACAAGGGAACAGCGAAATGATGCTCGTTGCAGGCTTTTCCGGCATCGGAAAAACCGTTGTGGTCAATGAAGTTCACAAACCTATTGTCCGAAAGCATGGCTATTTCAGTAAAGGTAAATTTGACCAGTTCAATCGCAATATTCCCTTTTCGGCATTTGTGCAAGCCTTTCGCGATTTAATGACACAATTGCTCAGTGAAAGCGATCTTCAAATCCAAGCATGGAAAACCAAAATTTTAGCAGCCCTTGGTGACAACGGACAAGTCATTATTGAAGTCATTCCTGAACTAGAACGGATTATCGGACAACAACCCCCAGCCCCAGAATTATCAGGGATAGCTGCTCAAAATCTGTTCAATTTACTATTCCAAAAATTTATCTCTGTCTTTACCACAAAAGAGCATCCCTTAGTGATGTTTCTGGATGACTTACAATGGGCTGATTCGGCATCTTTAAAGTTGATGCAGTTGCTCATAGGTGAATCCCAATCCAGTCACCTGCTATTAATTGGAGCCTATCGAGACAATGAAGTTTCCCCTGCCCATCCCTTGATGTTGACTTTAGATGAAGTCACTAAAACAGGGGCAACTGTCAATACCATCACACTGGCACCTCTGGCTCGAACCAGTTTGAATCAATTAGTAGCAGATACGCTGACTTGTTCTCTTAACTTAGCAGAACCGCTGACGGAATTGGTGTATCAGAAGACAAAAGGAAACCCATTTTTTGCGACGCAGTTTCTCAAGGCATTGCATCAAGATGAAGTGATTATTTTTGATATTAAAGCAGGATATTGGCAGTGCGATATTAGCAAAATTACCGAAGCTGCACTGACGGATGATGTAGTTGAATTCATGGCGCAGCAGTTACAGAAATTGCCCGTTGAAACTCAGTCAGTTTTAAAATTAGCCGCTTGCATTGGCAATCAGTTCGATCTGACAACATTAGCAATTGTTTCGCAAATATCTGAGACTGAAACGGCAACGGCTTTATGGAAAACTTTACAGGAAGGTTTTGTTTTACCTCAGAGTGAGATTTATAAATTTTATGTAGGGGAAGAAGACAATATCGATCGAGCTACTTCTCAAACAGTTTCCTATCGCTTCTTGCACGATCGCGTCCAGCAAGCTGCTTATTCTTTGATTCCGGAAGAAGAACGCGCGATCGCCCATTATCAAATCGGGCAATTACTCCTGCAACAAATTTCAGCCGAAGCCAGAGAAGAACGCATTTTTGAATTAGTCAATCAGTTGAACTACGGAACCATAATGGTTGTAGAACAGCAGGAAAGGGAGGAACTCGCCCAACTCAACCTCACTGCTTGCCGCAAAGCCAGAGCAGCCACCGCATATCAAGCCGCCCGCGAATATGCCACAGTGGGCCTGAAACTGCTGGGAACAGACGCTTGGCAACGGCAGTACGAAATGACCCTATCTTTGTACGACTTGGCTGCCGAGGTGGCTTTTTTGGCAGGCGATTTTGAGCAGATGCACCAGTGGATTGAGGCGGTGATTCATCATGCGAAAACACCTTTAGAACAGGTGCAAGTTTACCAAGTCAAAATCCAGGCATTGGTAGCCCACAATAAATTTGTCGAGGCGATCGCGATCGGTCAATCAGTCTTCCAAATGTTAGGCGTCAACCTACCAAATGAACCAACCCTAGACGATATTCGGCAGTTGAAGCAGGAAATTGATGCCCTAATTGAGGGTCGCTCAATTGAGACATTCATTCATCTGCCGAACATGACTGATGCCCAGCAGTTAGCAATTATGCAAAATGCGGCTCGTCTTACACCCGTCTGTTACATGACAGGCTCAAAGCTCTATTTCCTAATAGTTGCTCTACAGGTCAAATTATCAATTCAATTTGGAAATAGTCCTGTTTCGCCCTATTGCTACGCTGGTTACGCCTTCCAACTGAGAATTCTGTGGGGAGACATGACAAAGGTGCCTCAGTTTGGGCAATTAGGATACCAACTCGCCTCAGAGCCAGATGCCAAAAATATTCGAGCCGCAACAGCCCTGTTAATGGGGGGATATGTTGGTCATTGGACGACCCATCTACAAGAATCGCTGCCCATTCTTCTCGATGGCTATCAAGCTGGATTGGAAACCGGCAATCTAGAATTTATGGGCTACGACGCCCAGTTGTACTGCTTTAATGCTTATTGGTGCGGTCAACCGCTAAGTGAACTCGAACCCCAAATTCGCGCCTATTACCAACAGTTGTGCGACCTCCACCAAGTCACAGCAGCAAACTGTGTTTTGGCTTACTGGCAAGCTGCTCTCATTCTGCTGGGTGAGTCAGAGAACGAGATTCCCTTACGCCAAGATTCATACGAAGAAAAAATCCTGGATGAGGCCAAAGTCGATTTTTACCGACTATCCTTCTTTTATCTGTATCGATTCACATTAAATTACTGGCTCCAAGACTTTGCCCAAGCGGAACACGATGGGGCTCAAACCCGACAGTATTTGGCCGGAGGGATGGGAAGTGTCGTTGAACCGATCTTATATTTCTATGATTCTCTGACCGTGCTGGCTACTCCTGGTGAATCGAAAACTGAGTCGGAGCCTCGATGGCAGCGAATGCAAGAAAATCAAGAAAAGTTAAAAGAATGGGCGCATTATGCTCCCATGAATTACTTGCACAAGTACCATTTAGTTGAAGCCCAAAAGCATCAACTCCTCAATTGCAAAACAGAAGCTCTAGAATTTTACGATCTAGCAATTCAAGGAGCCAAAGAAAACGGTTATATCCAAGAGGAAGGATTAGCCAACGAACTCGCAGCAAAATTCTACTGGGAATGGGGCAAAGAAAAAGTCGCCGCCAGCTATATGCAGGAAGCATATTACTGTTATGCCCGTTGGGGTGCACTAGCCAAAGTTGAAGACTTAGAACAACGCTATCCCCAATTACTTCATCCCATCCTGAATCAGCCCAAACTTCGCTTTAATCCCCTAGAGACGCTAGCAACGATGAGCCCGTCTTCGCACACTTCCACCAGCAGCAGCACGAGTATTTCCGATGCCCTTGATTTCGCATCTATTGTGCAAGCTGCTCAAGCTTTATCCAGTAAAATTCAGCTTGATGAATTACTCGACACCCTCAATCAAATTATTTTGAAAACTTCTGGAGCAGAAACGTGTGCTTTGCTACTCCCCCATCAGGATGAATGGCAAATCCGAGCAATAACTCACATCAATCCAGATAACGAGTTACCCACAACCTTACTGCAAACCCAACCTATAGATGGCTCGGCGGTGATTCCGCTCAAGCTGGTTTATTATGTCAAACACACCCTGGAAACTGTGGTTATTGAAGGTGGCAAGACCGATATTCCGGGTTTAATGAATGACTGTACGCTCCAGTATCACTCTCAGAGTATGCTATGTACTCCAATTGTCGATCGCGGGAACTTAGTTGCGATACTTTATCTCGAACATCGATCGACAAAAGGAGTGTTTACTCGCGATCGGCTCCTCGTCCTCAACTTCCTCTGCACCCAGGCTGCCATTTCCTTAGAAAATGCGCGACTGTATCAGCAAGCGCAGGACTATGCCCACCAGGTTGAACAATCTCAACTGCAATTAGTACAGAGCGAAAAAATGTCGGCTTTGGGTAATTTAGTAGCCGGGGTAGCCCATGAAATTAATAATCCAGTCGGTTTTATTTCTGGGAATATCCATGAAGCGATCGCCGCTGTCAAAGATCTGACCAAATACCTGCAAGTCTACCAAGAAAAATTTCCCCATCCTGGGGATGAAATCGAGCAAATAGCAGAAGAACTTGATATTGAATATCTCGTAGAAGATTTACCCAAAATGTTGAATTCGATGCAAATCGGGTGCGATCGCATCCAAGGTATCAGCACCAGTCTTCGTACCTTCTCCAGAGCAGACAAAGACTACAAAGTTCCTTTCAATATTCATGACGGAATTAACAGTACAATTTTGATCCTCAAACACAGATTGAAAGCGAACGAACAGCGTCCAGCGATTGAAGTTGTGAAAGAGTACGGCAACTTGCCATCAGTTGATTGCTTCCCCGGACAATTAAATCAGGTGTTTATGAATATATTGGCGAATGCGATTGATGCAGTGGAAGAATCAAATCGCGAAGCTGGTTTAGAGAAGATTAAAGCCCCAGCTAATTGCATCACGATTCGGACAGAAATGAAGTCTTCTGAGTGGGTGACGATTCGCATTTATGACAACGGGCCAGGGATATCCGATGAGATAAAAGGTCATATTTTTGACCACTTATTTACAACCAAAGGTGTGGGGAAAGGTACCGGGTTGGGTTTGGCGATCGCACGGCAAATTGTAGTTGAGAAACACTCTGGTATGCTAGAAGTCAACTCAACTTTAGGTCGAGGTACAGAATTTACGATTTCACTGCCATGTTGATTATTAGCTTGGTAATTTATAGCCAATTTTTGGATTTTTTTTGAAAATGGATTTTTCTTTACAGCCCACTTGACAATCGTACTAATTTATAAAGGAATTTCGATCGCAAATTCCGTACCTTCTCCTACGGTGGAACGGCAGCTCAAGGCTCCGGCGTGTTTTTCCGCCACAATTCGGTAACTGATGGCTAACCCTAAACCCGTGCCTTTTCCCATCGGTTTTGTCGTGAAAAACGGGTCAAATAATCGGCTCCGCACGTCTTCTGTCATGCCGATCGCATTATCGGCAATGCGGATACAAATACTATTTTCGTTCAGGGCTTCTGTGCGAATGCTAATAGTTGGTTTCCAATCGTCCCCGACCGCCGCAGCTCGCCTTTTTTGGTTGCAAGCATCTTCCAAGGCGTCAATACTGTTGCTAAGCAGATTCATAAATACCTGATTGAGCTGACCTGCATAACATTCTATTAAAGGGAGTTGACCGTAATCTTTGATTATTTTTATTTCGGGATAGTCGCCTCTGGCTCGGAGTTTATTGTGCAATATTAAGAGGGTATTATCTATGCCTTCGTGAAGGTTAGTAGGTTTTTTTACCGAGTCGTCTAAACGCGAGAAGTTTCGCAAACTCAGAACTATTTCGCGAATGCGATCGGCTCCCATTTTCATCGAAGATAATATTTTTAGCAAATCTTCTGTCAAAAACTCTAAATCGATATTGTCAATACATTGTTGAATTTCTACCGCTGGCTGAGGATAGTGTTTTTTGTAAAGTTCCACAAGCTGCAACAAGTCTCTGATATATTGGCTAGCATAGGAAATATTGCCGTAGATAAAACTGACCGGGTTATTAATTTCGTGAGCTACTCCAGCTACCATTTGACCGAGACTTGACATTTTTTCGGTATGAATTAGGTGAGCTTGAGTTTCTCGGAGTTCTTTGAGAGCGATTTCTAGCTGCTGGGCTCTGTTGTTGGCGATCGCCTCGGAGAGTCGCAAAGCATCCTCCGCTGCTTTGCGCTCTGTCATATCAAAAATCGCACCGTTGAGGGATAAAACTTCACCGTCTGCGTTGAAAAGGGCTTGACCTTTCTCTGCAACCCACCGCACATTTCCGTCGCAGTGCATCAGGCGATATTCGATGATATAAGGTTGTTTTGTTTTAATAGCCCGATCGATAATTGTCTCGATATGCTGCACGTCATCGGGATGAACTATACTCGGAAAAGCCTGCACCGGTTTTTGCATAAAGTTAGCTGCGGGATAGCCGGAAATAGCTTCTATGCCACTGCTGATAAAAGTTAGGCTCGATCGCCCAGCAGCACTGCAACGGTAAACTGCACCAGGAATGCTAGAAACTAATGACCTAAATTCTTCTTCCCTTTCTCGCAAAGCTGCCTCAATCCGCTTACGCTCGCTAATGTCACGAGCAAACGCACACTGATATTCTTTGCCGTTAAATTCCAAATGATCGATCGTAATTTCTACCGGAAAAATGCGACCGTACTTAGTGACGTGGTGAACTTCAATATTAACCGAACCGCAGCGTTTTAAGACTTTCCAGTGCAAACTCCAAGCAGTTTGGGGAAAATCTGGATTGATGTCGTGTACGGTCATCGAAAGCAATTCTGCTGCAGAATATCCCAATGAAGTGCAAGCAGAGTCGTTGACGTACAAAAATTTACCGTCCGACCCGATCCAGAATACCGCATCTGCCGATCGGTCGATCGCAAACTGAGTCAGTTGCAACTTTTCCTCAACTCGGTGGCGATCGGCAATTTCTTTTTCTAACTGTTCGTTAAGCGAATTGATATCTAAAGCGCGATCGACAATAGTATCGGAAGGGGAAAAATTGAGGGATGGTTTTGCCAATTCTCCTTTGTGGATATCATGCTGGTGATGGTTTTTTTCTACCTGTTTTAACGGCAGTTGTTGAAGATTTTCTTTGTGATTTAAACCAGAATCTGCAAGTGCTTTCGGCATGAGGGCGAGAGCGACTGCGGCTAAAAGCAAAGAAATCAAAGCACTTGTAGCTTTGAGAGTTACCGACAGCCAATATATGGAATGCCAAAGCGTCCAAACTTCCGTCAATTTGGCAGCGCCCCAGGCAAAAAAAACAACGGCAAACAGCCGGAAAATCTTGCGGTGAGAACCTTGGCGGGAAAAATAAACTAAAGAGAGGGCGATCGAGCAATAAGCCAGTGCCGTCAGGGAGTCAAAAACAGCGTACAGTCGCAACTCCGGTACCGCGTTGCAGCCGAGTGTGGAAGATACAGCAAGTGTTGAAAAAAAAATTGTTAATTGTTCTTGCATAAAGTTCAAGAAAAAAATTATCTGTACCAATGCAAATCAGATCAAATCTAATTATTTGATTTTGGCTAGTGAAATATTTACATAATTATATACTTTTTTCATTTTTTATGAAACAGCTATTTTGTAAAGGAATGTCAAAACTGTCTCGGTTAGGCTTTGGGAGCGAAGGTTTCCCGAAGTATGAGCCATGCCGAGCGTCACGGCTCGCAACGCTTACAACGCTTACGTTGCTCCCTGTGACGGAATAGATAGGTTCGCCTACTGATTGCTTCAGAAACATTTAAATTGTTAATGATCCCTATTAAATTTTCTTTTAGATTACTTAAGCAGTGAGCCAGAGGTTTTTAACCCCTGGCTCACAGATGGACTAGCAGACTTTTAAGGCAGAGAAAATCTCAATTTTTGCGCTGGGAATCCACAATTAAGCGCCGCCGAGCGCCCAATGCACCAAAGTCCGAACTCCAAAACCGGTAGCGCCAGGGCCATTGTAGCCATTTTCTTTGTCAGTCCAAACCGGGCCGGCAATATCTAAATGCGCCCATGCAGTATCCTTGACAAACTGCTTCAAAAATAGCGCCGCCGTAATCGAACCGCCGGGACGTGGGCCTGTGTTTTTCATGTCAGCGTGCAATGCTTTCAAGCCCTCAAAATATTTTTCTTCCATCGGCATTCGCCAAAATTTTTCGCCTGCCAATTCTGAGGCCGCGACTATTTCGGCGGCGACGCTATCTTGAGGACTCCACAAACCCGCGATATCGTCGCCTAAAGCAATTACGCAGGCCCCGGTTAGAGTTGCTAAATCGACAATCGCGTCAACTCCCAATTTATCAGCAAATACCAAAGCATCAGCCAGGGTTAAACGACCTTCAGCGTCGGTATTGTTGACTTCAATTGTTTTGCCGTTGGAAGCTGTAAGGATGTCTCCTGGGCGCATGGCGCGGCCGCTGATCATGTTTTCAGTGACGGCGCTGATAAAGTGAACTTCCACATCGGGTTTGATGTGTCCGATCGCCTTTGCCGCTCCCAAAGTAGCCGCAGCGCCGCCCATATCTACTTTCATCATTTCAATGCCGCTGCCCGCACCTTTGATGTTCAAACCGCCAGAATCAAAGGTCAATCCTTTGCCGACAATAGCTATTTTGCGGCGCGGTGTACCTTCGGGTTTGTAAGTTAAATGGATGAATTTTGGTGGTAAATCAGATGCTAGGGCTACGCCGAGAAAGGCTCCCATGCCGAGTTTTTCACAGTCTTCCCGCTCCAGTATTTCTAATTCTAAACCGCATTCGGCAGCCAGACTTTGAGCAGTTTCTGCCATGGTAATCGGGGTGACAAAATTTGCAGGCGCTGCGACTAATTCGCGTGCTAAAATGACTCCGGCAGTGATTTGACGGGCGCGGGCGATCGCACTTTCGGTACCGGCAAAACCGAGCAAATGAATTTGTTCGATTTGCGGGCTTTTGTCTTCCTGTTCCGATTTGAAACGGTTGTCTTGATTTAGGGAAAGTTCTACACCTTCGGCGATCGCGCTTGCTGTAACATCCGGCGCGTTTTTCCACACCGGAAAGCTAATTCCGAGGGTTTTGCATTTCTCTTTTTTGGCTAACTTGGCGCAAACGCCTGCTGCTTGCCGCACGGTGTCTAATTTTAAGTCCTCTGTTTTGCCCAAACCGACGATCGCAATTTTGCGAATGGGATTATTGCCGCCCACGCGGGTGATGGCGCTCGTGCCCACTTTGCCCTTAAAATCTACTTCCAGTAGCAGCTCTTTCAAAGTGCCTGCAAGCTTTTCATCTAATTGTGCCAGCTCGCCCGTGAGTTCCAGGGCGTCCTCAAATAGACCAATTGCCAGGGCGTCTCCCGTCCAAACAGAGCGGGGCGTATCGGTGACTAGAAATTCCATGTTTTGATTTACACTTTAGATTTTAGATTTTTGATTGTACTTTGTAGTGGGTGGTTTGGGGTTTTTCATTGGTGCGGGGAAATAGATCGATCGCACAAATTCTTCGCTCCACATCGAAATAAATTCTGCTACTATATCAGCCAAGTCCGCCTGCGATCGGATCTTCCACCAATCTCAATCATCTGTTTGGGGGTCGGCTGTCCGTTTTTGCCCCACTCTTAACATTTATTTCTCGTTGAACAGGCATCCTGCCTGTGATGGCGTGGAACACCCATCCTGCCTGTGATAGCTCTTGACAAACGATCGGTTCTTTATATCTTATTCTCTTAAATTTTCCCATGCTAAAACGACGCCGGGCCCGATTTTCTGTTTTAATCAGCGTTTCAGTTTGCGTTATTGCGATCGGCTCTTTGGTTGCTGCGATGAAATGGATGGGTTTTGGCTCGGTCCAGAAGGCCGAGCAGCCGCTGAATGCAGCGAATTCCGAATCGCAAGTCAAGATGCTGGTATCGCTATCACCTAGCGAGCGATCGGCGCAATTAGTTGAACTCGCAACCAGTCAGTCTGCAAGTACGAACCCGCAGCAGGAAATCTCCCCTCAAAGCCGCGCCCGCTATCTGCTTGCCAGCGATTTAATCCAGCAAGGAAATGCGGCCAAAGCATTAAAGTTATTGGACAAATTAGAGCAAGAATATCCGGTTTTAGCTGCTCACATTGCCTTAAAAAGAGCGCAAGCTTACCAATTGACCGGCGACAAGGGCAAAACTCAAAAAGCTTGGGAGGAACTGCTCAAAAACTATCCGAGCGACCCGGTAGCAGCGGAAGCTTTATATGTTTTAGGCAAGTCAAAACCGGAATATTGGCAACAGGCAATTACTGAATTTCCGGGTCATCCCCGCAGCGTAGAAATTGCCCTCCGCAAGTTAAAAGAAAATCCCAATCAGCCGAAGTTGATGCTGCTCGTAGCAAAACACGGTCATTATGTCAAAGATTACGGGACAATTTTGGAACAACTGGTGCAGCGAAACAGCGCCGGTTTGAAACCGGAAGATTGGGAAGAAATTGCCTTTGGCTATTGGGAAAAACAAGATTATGGCAAAGGAGCTATTGCTTACGGGAAAGCCCCCCGCAACGCCAAAAATCTTTACCGCAAAGCTCGCGGTTTGTGGCTCGACGGAAAAATCCCGGAATCCAGAATTGCCTATCAAGAATTAGTGCGCGAGTTTCCCGATGCCGAAGATACTGGTTTGGGTTTAATTCGGCTATCGCGGCTGAGCGAACCGAAAGAAGCGATCGTTTTGCTCGATCGAGTTATTAGCAAATTCCCCAATTATGCCCCCGAAGCTTTGTTAGATAAATCCCAACTTCTCGACAAAGCACGCAGCGGTCAATCCGCCTCAGATACCCGGAAGTTGCTATTGACAAAATACAATAATTCTGATAAAGCAGGGGAATTGCGGTGGACGATCGCCCAACAGTTTGCCAAAGGCGGAGATTTAAAATCAGCTTGGCAGTGGGCGAGAGAATTAACCACCCACAATCCCGACAGCGAACAAGCTCCAGAAGCAGCATTTTGGGTCGGGAAATGGGCACAGCAACTCGGTCGGCAACAAGACGCCAAGACTGCATTTGACTATACTATTTTACGCTATCCAGAATCATATTTTGCGTGGCGATCGGCTGTACTTCTCGGCTGGCCCGTCGGCGACTTTACCACAGTCCGAGATTTGTCTCCCAATGTAGTGCGGCCCCCTCAGCGCCCCGAACCAACTGCGGGTTCTCCTGCGTTGAAAGAACTCTATCAATTAGGTCAAGATAGAGATGCTTGGACGCTGTGGCAAATAGAATTTATCGACCGCGTAGAACCAAGTATTGCCGAACAGTTTACCGACGGTTTAATGCGAGTTGCAGTTGGAGACAATTTAGACGGTTTGTGGATGGTTGGGAGTTTGAGGCAGCGCGATAAACCAGATGATAGAACCCAATACCTCGAACTCAGACAGCAACCGATTTATTGGCAAGCACTTTATCCTTTTCCTTACTTAGAAACCATTGTCAAATGGTCGCAAGAACGCCAACTAAATTCAGTATTAGTAACAGCATTAATCCGCCAAGAATCGCGCTTTATGCCCGCCATAAAATCATCAGTTGGCGCCACTGGTTTAATGCAAGTAATGCCGGAAACAGCAGCTTGGGTTGCTGGACAAATCAGCCTCAAAAAGTATTCATTGGAGAATGTGGACGATAACGTTAAACTCGGTACGTGGTATTTGGATCACACTCACGACGAGTACAAGAATAACTCGATGTTAGCTGTGGCGAGTTACAATGCCGGGCCAACTGCAGTAGCAGATTGGTTGAAGAGGTTTAATTTTAGTGACCCGGATGCTTTTGCGGAAAAGATTCCGTTTCCTGAAACGAAAGGATACGTGAAATCGGTGTTTGAGAATTACTGGAATTATCTGCGGATTTACAACCCAGAAGTTAATCAGTTAATGAGTGAGCATTATGCGGCTGCCCAGAAAAAAGCAAAGCCTTAGTAAATTGGGTTTAAGCTAAGCTTTCAGAAACGAGATCTCCGGCCCGTTCCACAAATACATTTATTTTGTGTATGGATTTTGTGGGGTGGGCTTCTAGCCCGCCCTAAAAAAATGAGAATGGCATCAGGAACAGGCAAGATGCCTGTTCCACCATGAAATTTATTGTGTGTATTTATTGATTGGGGAGTGGGCTTCTAGTCCGGAACAGGCAAGATGCCTGTTCCACAAACAAATTTATTTTGTGTATTTATTGATTGTGGGGTGGGCTTCTAGCCCGCCGCTATCAATGTTCCACAAATTGAAATTATGGGATGATAAAATAAATCAGCGACATCCTAAAGAATCGCGAGTAGAAATCCCAGTTTGAGAATTAATACCGCTAGCTTTTGTGCACAATTCTTTAACTTGTGAGCCGTCCATAATTGCGTCGGTAAAGTCAGCCCCAGTGATATCAACTCCGTCAAAAGTAGAACGCAGCAAAATTGTTTCCGCTAAAATTGCATCAGTTAAATCGGCATTAGTAAATTTCACTTGATCAATCATTGCATTAGTTAAATTGGCTCCGTGCAAATTCGCCTGAGTCATCACTGAAGCGCTCATAATTGCTCCCCGCAAATCGGCATTAGAAAAATTAGTCAAGTCCATATTAGCGTTAGAAAATTCAGCGGCCCGCAGCATTTGACCGGAAAAATCGCGTCTTGTCAGTTCGGCGTTGCTAAAGGACAACGGCGGAGCGTAATATTTAGATTGAGCCTGGGCTGGCTGTGGCAGGATGAAGATAGTTAGCGCCAAGAGCAATGCTGCTAGTTGCCGGAGTTTCATAAATCTGATATTCTCGCAAGGTAGGTATTTCGGAGTGTATCCCGAACTTTGGTCGATCGACTAAACAGGTACAATCTTAATTAATAGTGATGGAGATGGAAAAAAAGATATGCTAAGTTTTTTCTTAACTTGGATAGTAGCAGCGGTGTCGCTGATCATTACCGCTAACATTGTACCAGGTATTTCGGTGGTTAGCTTTCCGGCTGCGATGGTGGCTGCTGTTGTTATCGGATTGGTGAACGCGGTTGTCAGACCGATTCTTACATTGCTGACGCTGCCTTTGACCATTATTACTTTAGGTTTGTTTTTATTCGTTGTGAATGCAATTTCGCTTTCCCTGGCTTCGTGGTTGGCAGGTGCGTTCAATATCGGCTTTGCGGTTAACGGTTTTTGGCCGGCTTTGTTTGGTTCGATTGTTTTGTCATTCGTTTCTGGGTTGATTGGTCGATTTGTGAATGCCAATACTTTATCTCAGTAATACATTAGATCTCTTGCAAAATAATTTTATGATATAATGAAAAGTTTTGCTGAGATTTAATTGAATCCCAACTCCTAACTTA